>JBGVCE010000473.1:0-4660 GCA_045226235.1 Anaerobutyricum sp. | reverse complement strand
GTCCGGAGTGGCTACGGTCATCAGCTCCCCCTCTATCTCCAGCACTTTGCCGCTCATTATGTTGGATTCTCCGATAAAATCTGCAACAAAACGGCAATTCGGTCTGTCATAGATTTCTATAGGACTGTCAATCTGAAGAATAATCCCGTCTTTCATAACTGCAATACGGTCAGACATAGACATGGCCTCTTCCTGATCATGAGTAACATAGATAAACGTTATTCCCAGTTTCTTCTGAAGGCGCTTAAGCTCAATCTGCATCTGTTTGCGAAGCTTTAAGTCAAGGGCACCCAAGGGTTCGTCCAGCAGAAGAACTCTGGGATTGTTGATCAGGGCTCTGGCAATGGCGATACGCTGCTTCTGTCCACCGGACAAAGCATCTGGTTTACGCTCTTCATAACCGGTCATCCGGACCAGACGAAGCATCTCTTCTACATCTTTTTTAATCTGATCCTTCGGCACCTTTCTAATCCGCGGACCATACGCAATGTTATCGAACACATTCATATGGGGAAACAGAGAATAACTCTGAAAAACTGTGTTCACGTCCCTTTGGTAAGGCTCTTTCTCCTCAACACTCTCCCCCTGGACTTCAATCTGCCCGCTGCTTGCATCCTCAAAACCGGCGATCATGCGAAGAGTGGTAGTTTTTCCGCATCCGGATGGTCCCAGAAGCGTCAGGAATTCTCCTTCCGGGACCTCCAGGTTAAGATCTTTCACCACATGATTGTTACCGTACCACTTATTCACATTTTTTAGCGCAACAATTGTCTTCCCCAATTAACCCACCTCAATTCATGTTACTCCGTCACATTCTGCAAATCATACGTTATGACAAAACAATTGCTAACTTATATAAATAAGTTTATTATAATCTTATACCACTGTCAACGCATTTTCAGCGATTTCAATCGGTAAACTCCTTTGTTGAAAAACAGACCATATTGATATATAATGATTCTATACCAATTAGGAGATGGAATAGAATGAATATATACAAGCCAAGACCTAAAGAACTGGCAACCGAATACCTGGAAGCATACATCCTGGAAAACCATCTAAAACCCCACGACAGACTTCCTTCCGAACGGGAATTAAGCCAGATGTGGAATATGAACAGAGTAACTCTGCGCAGCGCCATCACCTCCATGGAAAGAGCCGGCAGACTGTATCGTATCCAAGGCCGGGGCACCATGGTAGCCCCCCGTTTTGTGCGAACACTTCAGAATCTTGAAAGTTTCACCGAATATGCGTCTATCCATAATGCCACACCGGAAACAAGACTGCTCTCTTTCTCAAAAGTAGAGTGTGATAAACATCTGGCCCAGAGATTTCAGCGGAAGCTGGGAGAGAGACTGTACCGCATCTCCCGTCTCCGGTTCATCGATGGTATACCCATTATGATTGAACACTCTTTTATCCCATATGATCTGGCACCGGGGCTGGAGGAGCATGACCTGGTCAAGGGATCTTTGTATGCCATCCTGGAAGACACTTACGGCTTGCTCCTTGATCACGGGGAAGAAAAAGCCAGCGTCACATCGGTTAATCCGGAGGAGGCGGAATATCTTGGTATTCCGGCAGAATCTCCTGCATTCTGGATTGTCAGTACAACCAGGGATTCCAGAAACATGGTGGTAGAATACTGTCGTACCATCGCCCGGGTAGATGCTGTAGAGATGTTCAGCGTCCTTCACTGGGACTATCCAGGAGGTGTTAATCATGAGTAATACAAGTTACAAATCCCCTCTTTATATCCAGTTAAGGGAAGTAATCCGCAATAAAATAGAGGATGGCGAGTATCCGGTAGGTACTGCCATCCCCTCTGAATCCCAGCTGGCCGAAACCTATGGTCTAAATCCGCTGTCCGTAAGAAGTGCACTGACTGCCTTGAAATACGAAGGATTACTTCGCCCGGTCCAGGGCAAAGGAGTATTTGTTAACGGTCCCAAGACAGAACGTGACCTGGAAACCCTGGGAGGCTATCGTCAGACCATGGACGAACGTTCCATAGATGCTCATACGCGTGTACTGATCAAAGCACTGCGTCCGGCCGGACCCTACTATTCCAGGCTTCTGGACCTGGAAGAAAATGAGAATGTATGGTTTACACGGCGTATCGACTACATGAATAAAGAGCCTATAGCTTTAGAGGAGATCTATATCCCTGAAAAACTCCTCCCCTCTTATGGCGATGTGGATATCGAACTGTTTTCTATCTATGATATATTCATTTGGAACGGTCTGTATCCTGCTGAAGCCGACCAGACCCTGCGGGTCTTATATCTTGAGCCATCAAAATCGAACCTTATCAATATGTCTTCCGACCAGGCGGTTATGGAACTCAGCAATCTCACCCGGGACAGAAAGGGGCAGAAAATCGAGTTTGCCCGCAATTATGTGAGACCTGATAAAACAGAGTTCTTCACCCATTATGCAAAAGATGTTTTTATTCCATCGGGATTGTCTTAATGATTTGAACAAAAGGAGGATAAGTATGAAATCCTATACTTTGCTAAATGATGATCAGACTTTTGCTTTCTCAGCTGAGAATCCAACCGGCAGGAGGGCGGGCGGTTCCCGTGGCGGAGACTGCACCAAACTGTCCCCCACAGTGAAGATAAAATCAGGCCAGACTGTAACTTTGGTTGATACCGCCGGTCCCGGCCTTATACAGAATATGTGGTTTACCGGTTATGTAGGCCATAATTTTATCATCCGCATCTACTGGAATCATCAGGACCATCCTTCCGTTGAGGCTCCCCTTTCCGCATTTTTCGGATGTGCATACGATGAGAATTTTGTAGACCGGGACGGAAAATACCCTGTATTGAATTCTGCTGTCATGCTGGTAGCTCCCGGTCGTGGATACAACTGCTTCTTTGAGATGCCCTTTAAGGAACACTGCCGTATTACCATGGAAAACCGCAGTGATTCGGATAAGGAGTTATACTATATCATTACCGGCTGTAAGAGGCCTGTTCCTGAAAATATTGCATACTTCCATGCATCTTACCGGCAGGAACACCCGGTAGTAAAAGGAAGAAGCTATACGATTATAGACGGGATTAAGGGTAAGGGACAATTTCTCGGAGTCACCCTGGCTGCCGGGATGAACGGGAATAATACCTGCTGGGTGGAAGGGGAAGCCAGAATGTACATCGATGATGATGTCTACCCCTCCATCCATTACACAGGAACGGAAGATTATTTTACCGGCTCCTACGCATTTGGAAATGACATATATATCAAACAGTATCAGACTTTCAGCGGCCATTACAGCGGTCTTTATGCCATCCTGGGTGACAATAAAGACTTCTATAACGGGCAGCAGCGTTTTCTTCTGTACCGTTTTCATGTTCCGGACCCGATTCACTTTAATGATTCTTTCCGGATGACCATCGATAATCTGGGATGGACCGGCCCCCGTTACGATGATTACACCAGTGTTGCCTACTGGTATCAATCCCTTCCTTCCTCACCGCTTCAGGATTTGCCTGAGGATAAAGATATGTGTATGAAATGAAAGGACTGCTTATCTTATGAAAACATATGTCACAAATATGACAGAAGGCAAACCTGTCCGGCTGATTGTCAATTTCGCCATTCCTCTGATGATAGGCAATATATTTCAACAGCTGTACCTGGTTGCTGACAGCATGGTGGTGGGAACCTTTCTGGGGGTAGACGCCCTTGCGGCTTTGGGGATCTGCGGCTGGCCCAGCTGGATCGTAATCGGGATGCTGCAGGGGCTGGCCCAGGGTGTCTCCATCATCATGGCCCGTGATTTTGGCAGGGATGATCTTCCCTCCTTAAAAAATACTTATGGAAATGCATTGGTTTTATCCGGAGTATTCTCCATCTGTCTTCTGATTATTTCACAGTTGTTATCACCCGGCATGCTGTTTCTCCTGAATACCCCTGCAAGATTGAATGCACCTGCCCTTCTCTATCTTCGGATCACATTTGCAGGCATCCCGGTGATCATGGCTTATAACCTCTTCGCCTCCGCACTGCGGGCTCTTGGCGACAGCAGGACACCCCTTTATGCCATGATCCTTGCTTCTGTCCTGAATATTTTTCTGGATCTGTTGTTTGTTTGTATCTTCTCCTGGGGGATTGCAGGAGCTGCCATAGCCACGGTTCTGGCTCAGGTACTCTCCATGTACATCTGCTTAAAGGAAGTGCTTCGCTTGCCACATCTTCGGATTATCAGAGCAAATATGGTCCTGATTCCAAGATTAATCCGGCAGATGCTCATTCTAAGTATGCCCATGGCCTTCCAAAACTTTATCATCGCCGGAGGCGGAATGGTGGTTCAATCTGCCGCTAATCGATTTAGTGTAGAGTTTATCGCCGGATTCACCGCCGGTGCAAAACTCCATGGTGTCCTGGAAATCGCCACTTCCTCCTTTGGCTTTGCCATGACAACTTACGTAGCACAAAATCTGGGAGCCGGCCGTATCGACCGGATTCATAAGGGGGTTCGGGATGCCATGGGAGCTGCCGTGATCACTTCAATCATAATCGCGGTGACCATGCTTGCTCTTGGCAGATTTATATTAAGAGGATTTGTTTCCGGAACCCCGGAAGAGATATCCATGACCATCGATGTGGGATATCGATACCTTGCCATCATGTGTATCTGCCTGCCGGTGCT
>JBGVCE010000472.1:0-5457 GCA_045226235.1 Anaerobutyricum sp. | reverse complement strand
AACTATATGCACTGCTTGTGTCAATTCCCAGTGCCCTGGTTGTCTGACGAATCTTGTCCGCGATATCTGACAGGATATTTTTCACTTTACTTATGGCTTCAGTAATCCTGGATCGGTTAACGGAAGTTCCGGCCACGCTCTTTTCAGTGCTCTCATATAGTGAAGAAATCTGGGCTAAGGTGGTAGAAAGAAGATGAACCCTCTGCTGCAGGGAGGAGACATTCTGCATATTCACCCTAAGGTTCCTTTTAACCTGCTGTATACCACTGTTATCGATATGCAGGTTATTCATAACCTGTTCCAATTCCCGTTCTATCTGTTTTAATCTATTTGAGATCTGTTCCTCATTATTGGATACCTGTCTGGTTTTTGATGTAATTACTTCGAATTGTGACATTGTTTCTCCTCCTTCATCCATGGTGCTTCTATAACTATAGGCCAATAATAAAACATTTTTATCAAAATACCTTATTCTATCCTTAAATGACATTTTTATCGGTACAAAAAGCACCTTTTTTATCATCCACTATGTTTATTTTTAAACAAGGATGATAAACCACCTTTATCTATTTTTACTTATAGAAGCCAATAATTCAATAGAAAAATTTGGTTATAACAAAAAAAAGAACCGTTCTTTCTCTAGAGAAAAAACGGTTCTTATAATATTCTATTTTTTTGTATTATCATCCGGCCCATCCAGCATCTTTTTCAGTTCACTCATAAATGTATTCACATCTTTAAACTGGCGGTAAACGGAAGCGAAACGGACATAGGCGACCTGATCAAGATCTTTCAGGTGATCCATAACGATCTCCCCGATCTGCTGGCAGTCAATCTCTTTGCTCTCAAGACGGAAAATCTCGTTTTCGATGGCATTGACGGTCTCCTCCATCTTCTCCACCGGAATCGGACGTTTGTGGCATGCCCTTAAAACTCCTGCCATAATCTTATTCCGGTCGTAACTTTCCCTGGACTGGTCTTTCTTGATGACTGTCAGAGGTGTGATCTCAGCCTTCTCATATGTGGTAAAACGCTTTCCACAGGCATCACACTGTCTTCTTCTCCGAATCGAATAATTGTCATCTGCAGGTCTCGAATCGATTACTCGTGTGTTATCCATTCCGCAAAAAGGACATCTCATACTTCTTCCCCCCGTCTACATAAACGTCTTTATAGAGAGTATATCAAATATTTCGATTCCGTAAAAGAAGAGTTTCAATTATTTTTTCTGTATCATTAATCATTTATGTAGGATTTCATCCAGGAAAGGATATCTGAAAATACTTTCTCCTTTTGAGGTTCATCCTGAAGATTGTGGCGCATGCCAATGTACAGATGGGTTTCTACCTGATGGCCGGTTTTCTTTAGTTTTTTATCGATCTCCCTGATTCCTTTCCCGTAGGAACCCACAGGGTCATCCTGTCCGGAGATCAGGAGGATGGGCATATGGTCAGGCAGGGACCGGTACCAGCAGTCAGAAGATACCATGGACAGCATATGGAACATATCCCTCAGTGCCCCTGCTGTGTAAAATGCTGCACCTTCCGCTCCCAGATTATTGGCAATCCTGTGATCAGGATCTGAGCACTCCCAGGCTTTAGCGTCATTTTCCTTCAGAAAACGTGCATTCACCTTTCTCTGCATCATGGCTTCAATCAGAGGGCTTTCATAATCTGCCCCTTTCCAGATCTTAAGAAGTCGGGAAAAAAGGATGGACCTTCTGCAGAAATGCTGCTTCCCACTGGTTCCGGATATGATCAGTCCGTCATAAGATTCATCATAATTAACAGCAATCCTTGCCACCAGGGATCCCAAACCATGCCCGTATAGATAAATTGGCACATCCGGATAGGTCTTTCTCATGTAGCGACTCAGCTTGCAGAGGTCCTGTACCAGATAGGTCCAGGCATTCTTCCTCCTGAAATCCCCCTGGTTTCTTCTGTTAAAATCATGACCGATGAAATCGCATCCGCAGACCAGGATTCCATGATCTGTGAAATAGGAGATCAGCTCTTTGTTCCTCTCAAAACAATCCACCCAGCCATGAGCAAACTGCAGGATGGCACGGATCTGACTTTCCGGCTCACAAATGTAATAATTGACGGTATCTATTTTATTGGTGCTTGGAAAACTACCTTTAAATCTGGTGTATGACATAACATCTCACTCCTGTACTTTTTTGCTTCCCATGATTATACACCCAAAAAATAATAAAAAAAGGTTATTTCCCTTGCTATTTACTTAAGGGAAATAACCTTTTCATGTCGATTCTTAAGAAATTATTAAGAGCGTGGTCAATCCACGTAGATAATCTTGGCCGGGCACTTCATAGCACACAATCCACAGCCTTTGCACTTGGAATAATCGATATGTGCGATATTATTCTCCACGTGAACTGCATCAAAGTTACACTGCTTCTCGCAGATCTTACATCCGATACATCCTACAGAGCAGACTTCTTTCACGGGTTTGCCTAAGTCCTTGTTGCTGCAATGTACTTTAGGCATCTTCCGTTTTACATCCTTCTCCTGATAAGGAACCAGCTCGATCAAAGATTTCGGACAGACAGCCACACATTTTCCGCAGGCCACACATTTTTCCTGATCCACCACAGCGATACCATTCTCTACATGGATGGCATCAAAGTCACAGACCTTGGTGCAGGTTCCAAAACCGATACAACCGTAGGAACATGCTTTAGGGCCTCCTCCCGGAACACTGATGGCTGAGATACAGTCCTCATTTCCGGAATAGATGTATTTTTCTTTTGCTTTATCACAGGTGCCTGCACATTTTACAAAAGCAACCATCTTTTCGGTATCCCCGGCTTCCACACCCATAATCTGACTGATCTGCTCTGCAACGGGGGCTCCTCCCACCGGGCAGGCATTCACCGCAGCCTGACCCTGAGCGATGGCTTTGGCCAAAGCGTCACATCCTGCATATCCGCAGCCGCCGCAGTTGTTGCCGGGAAGACAGTCTCTGACTGCCACTTCCTTCTCGTCGATGGGCACCTTAAATTTCTCGGATGCGATTCCCAGGAGAACAGAGATAACCAGTCCTGTACCACCTACGATAACCGCTGCAAGTACAATTCCCATACTACTCATCTATCTTTCCTCCTGTCATATTATTCCTGAAAAGCCAAAGAATGCGATGGACATAAGCCCCGCTGTTACCAGCACGATGGGCATCCCCTGCCAGGATGCAGGAATATCATTGGATTCCATCTTCTCACGCAGACCGGCCAGGATTACGATGGCGATGGTAAAGCCTACTGCCGTACCAAAACCATAGATAACGGTCTCAAGAATATTATATTTATACTGTACTGCATTTAAAGCCACGCCAAGCACAGCACAGTTTGTGGTAATCAGAGGGAGGTAAACACCCAGAGACTCATAGAGAGCAGGAACACTCTTCTTAAGGAACATCTCCACAAACTGAACCAGGGCTGCGATGATCAGAATGAACACGATGGTCTGCAGATAAGACAGATCCAGAGGTGTCAAAATGTAACGATAGATCAGCGCGGTGACCAATGAAGCGATTGTGATAACGAAGATTACGGCAGCACCCATACCGATGGCAGTATCTGTCTTTTTTGATACTCCAAGGAAAGGACATAAGCCAAGGAACTGGCTCAATACGACGTTACTGACAATCGATGAACTGATGATCAATAATAATAAATGTGTCATACTTTACTCCCTCCTATCACTCACCGGCTGCTTCCGCTTCCGCGGCTGTAGCCTCGATTTCTTCCGTCACAGCTTCCTCGGCCTTTACAGGTTTTGCCGGGCGGTTGCCTATCCTGTTCTTGATGGCCACAAGGCAGGAAAGTACGAAAAACGCTCCCGGAGCCAGGATAAAGATAGTGATCGGAGTAAATATAGTTTCAGGTAATACTGTAAATCCAAAAACGGTTCCGGCACCCAGAAGTTCACGGAAAGCACCCAGGATTGTGAGAGCCAGGGTGAATCCCAGTCCCATGCCCAGACCATCAAAGAAGGAAGAAACCGCTCCGTTTTTGCTGGCATAGGATTCTGCACGTCCTAGAATAATACAGTTTACAACGATGAGGGGGATGTATACACCCAGGGCATCGTTCAGGGCAGGCAGATAAGCCTGCAGCACAAACTGAACTATCGTTACCAGGGAGGCGATAACCACGATATAGGCCGGGATACGCACTCTGTCCGGAATGAAATTACGAAGCAGAGAAATTAATAAGTTGGAGAACATTAAAACCGCCGTCGTGGTTAGTCCCATGCCACCGCCGTTAATAGCGGAAGTAGTAACTGCCAGTGTAGGACACATACCAAGGATAAGCACAAGGGTAGGGTTCTCTTTAATAATGCCGTTAAACAATCTCTCAGATGGGCTATTCGGTTTCATCTTATTTACCTCCTTCTAATGACTGGAAATAAGCAAGACAGCTATTCATAGCGCCTGTTACAGCCTTACTGGTGATAGTGGCACCGGAGATGGCATCGATTCCGGAATTATCCTCGGAAGGATTGTTCAGATTCCCGCTGCCGTCTTTCACCACTTCAAAATGATCTACTTTCTTGTTTTTATACTGGTCTGCCCAGGCCGGGTTGGTCTTGGCATTCATACCCAGACCGGCGGTCTCGCTGATGGATAATACGGAGTAACCGTTAACCGTACCGTCAGCCTGTATACCAACCGTAAGCTGGATGTCACCGCCGTAGCCCTTAGCTGTGGTAACGTTAAAGATATATCCCAGAACACTTCCGGATGTATCTTTAGCTTCCACAGCTGCGGAGATGACATCACCCTGATGATCTTCAATCACATTCTGGTAATCTGCCAGTACTGCACTGGCCGCTTCCGTCGAGAATCCATCCACATCGGCAAATTCAGCAGCATCCGGGAACACTGCTTTATAAGCTGCCTCCCTCGCCTTAATCTCCTGCTGTGCGATGGGATCCTTAGTGATTCCATATATAGCACCAAGAGCGATTCCGGCAACCAATGTAATAATCACAAGTTTTAAACAATCGGTCACTAAAGCCTTCATCAGTTTTTACCTCCTTTCCCAAAAGCGGTAGGAGTCGTAAATCTCTCAATTAACGGAACTAAGAGGTTGCAGAAAATGATGGCATAGGATACGCCCTCTGCGGAACCTCCGAAGATACGGAAGATACCTGTAAGAATTCCTAAAAGGATTCCGAACACGATCTGCCCCTTCGGCGTAATGGGGGATGTAACATAATCGGTGGCCATAAAGAATGCACCAAGCATAAGGCCGCCGCCACACAGATGCTGTGCCAGGTATGTGGCATCCATGCCATGTCCTCCACAGAGGAGTACAAAAACACTTAAGGTTGCAATATAACAGATTGGAATCCTCCAGCTTATGATTCCTTTTAATATCAGATACAAACCACCAAGGATCAGAAGGATGGCAGAAGTTTCACCGATGGTTCCCGG
>JBGVCE010000471.1:0-2363 GCA_045226235.1 Anaerobutyricum sp. | reverse complement strand
AGAAGGAGGATGTCTTGCTGATATCGCTCCTACATTGATTGAGATGATGGGCATGGAACAGCCCGCAGAGATGACAGGAAAGTCGTTACTGATCAAGAAATAAATAACAGGGCTGTTATGGTAAAAATATCATAACAGCCTAGTCTTTTGTCAGATGGAAGAAGGCTCATGAGGGAGTCTTACAATGGAGAACAGATAATGAAAATAGGCAGGAATGATAAATGCTGGTGTGGCAGCCAGAAGAAATATAAGGTTTGTCACATGGCTTTTGATAATAGAATTAAGGATTACCGCGCACGAGGCTATGAGGTGCCGAATCATGATATGATCAAGACACCTGAGCAGATTGCAGGAATCCGGGAAGCAGGAAAGAAGAATACCATGGTTCTGGACTATATCACTCCTTATGTGAAAGTCGGCGCCAACACAGCTGAACTGGACAGACTCATCGAGGCATACACCAGGGAGATCGGCTGTATTCCGGCTTGTCTGGGCTATGAGGGATATCCTAAGAGTGTATGTATCTCCGTGAATGACATCGTCTGTCACGGGATTCCGGCGGAGGATTACATCCTTCAGGATGGGGACATCGTTAACGTGGATTGTACCACGATTTATAACGGATATTTCGGAGATGCCTCCCGCATGTTCTTAATCGGAGATGTGGATGAGGAGAAGAAAAGACTGGTGCAGGTGACCAAGGAATGCCTGGATCTTGCCCTGGCCAACACAAAACCCTGGGGAACTCTGGGGGATATGCAGTATGCCTGCAACAAGCATGCCACGGAAAATGGATATACCATCGTCAGGGAGATTGGAGGACATGGATGTGGCGTGAGATTTCACGAGGAACCCTGGGTGGGGCACATCGGTGAGCCTGGAACCGGAATCCTGCTGGTTCCTGGTATGACATTTACCATCGAGCCTATGGTGAACATGGGTGGGCCGGAAGTCTTCCAGGATGAGGAAGACGGCTGGACTATCTACACCCTGGATGGCATGCCATCCGCCCAATGGGAGTATACGATTTTAGTGACGGAGGATGGAACGGAAATCCTTTCGTATTAAGCAGGTGATCAGATGCCATCGAAAGAGAAGAATAAGCAGGCAGCTCCGAAAAGCACAGAGAGATATTACGCTTTCTTTGATGCTGAGTATACCTGCTTCATGAATTATGACAGAAAATTTGACAGAAATCACAGCAATGAGGTTATATCCATCGGTCTTGTGATTGCGGACCATAATTTTGACCTTGTGGAAGAGTATTATACCCCCATCTGCCCTAAATATAATCCGGTGCTGACAAAGTATTGCAAAGATCTCACCGGACTTACCCAGGAGGAAATCTCTGAGGCGCCATCCTTTGAGGAGGCCTTTCACAAGATGGACATAATCCTCCAGAATTATCAGATTAATATGATATGTGTCTGGGGGAACGACAGGATTACTCTGGAGGACGGGTTACGTAAGAATCACCCCTTTATCGCCAAGCGATACCGGAAATTAGTGGGAAAGGTGACGGACATTACCAAGAGACTGACCCAGAGGGTATTTGGGTACAGTATGAGTGTCAGCCTGGCAGATATGAAATTCATCTGCGGTATGGAACATCTGGTATCCCACAATGCTCTTGAGGATGCCAGAGACTTATACCAGATAACCAGGGCTGTGATGACAAACCGCTATAAGAAGGCAAAGGTCAGAAAGCTCGAGGATTATGTTAATCAGCGGGATACATACCACAGACACCGCAGATTCCGCAGACTGTGGCCATTGGATGATTACCCCAGAAAAAAATCACCGGCATTTAAGGCTGCCAGCGAGAAGTACATTCAGTGTCTGAAAGACTTTTATAAAGAAGACGGAGGGAATCTGCCGGCACCCATACTCGCAATCTGTGACGATATTCGTAATCTTTCCGGTATGGATGCGAGAGATTGCCCGAAGCTGATTGATAATTAGCCGGATTTGTTGTACTATAGTGGGGTAAGATAATTATCCTATGTAAGGAGGAAAACAATGAAGAAGTATATAGCATTATTGCTTGCACTGACTATGGTTCTTACCATGGCCGGCTGTGGAAAAAAGTCAGCGGAATCAAATACCTCTGCGGAATCCGCTACCCACGAGATCGTGGATGATGACCGGCTTAAGATCGGATTCATCCTGCCTGCCGAGGAGGGAGCGCCGGATACGAAAGCAAGGATAATGGCCATCCGCAAGATGCAGAATAAGACCGGACTGAGCGACAGTCAGGTTTATATTAAGAGAAATGTGGGAAAAGAAGAGTGCCCGGAGGAGATCAAAACTCTGGTTAAAAACGGCTGTCAGCTTATTTTCGCTTTGGGAGCCAGATATGAGGA
>JBGVCE010000470.1:0-7634 GCA_045226235.1 Anaerobutyricum sp. | reverse complement strand
ATTCCCCTTCCATATAGACATCCACAGGATAACAGTATGGAGTGTAATCTATACCGAGTTCATGTCCCAGCCAATAAGTGATCCTGTTCCTCATCAAGGATGGGTCAAATGCGTTGGCAATCAGGGCCCAATGCTTATTCTTAGTCATTCCGAATATAGCCTGTTTCTTATCAAGCTTGATTTTATAAGGGTTCTTACCATCTACCCCCTGCCAGGTAGTATTGCCCCTGCCCCGGATATCCATCTCCAGACCATGCAGGGAAGTCAGTTCTGCATCGGAATCCGTGTAATGAAAGCCCTCCGGAACCTCGATATCCATGGTACCCGTGCAGTGATAAGAATGATTATCACTGGAATGCATCTTCTGAATCTCTTCCTGACCTCCATCAATATGGAGATATACTGTCGGAAGAGTCTGTGGTAGCTCCTCAGCCCTTACATAATCAGCACTAAATGCACACCCTGCCAACAGGGCCATAACCGGCCGGAATAAGGTCATCATAATAAAAAGAATGTGTCGTTTCATTATACTCCCCCCATAAATATAATATGTTAATAGTTTATCATAGAGAGGACTCCCTTTAAATGTAAAAATTTGATTAAATGGTAAATATTTACTATTACAATCCTGTCAATTATTCTATCTGTCAATACTGATCAAAAGTGCGGTCAAAGACCGGTTCCGACACGATCTTGCCATCCATATTCATCAGGGACCACAGCGAATCCTCAGATTCTTTTACCGGGATGAGTCCATTGGGAAAGGCTTTCCCGACTGCGTAGAAGGATCCACAGGGAGAAATCTCTTTTCCATCAAGGCTTACTACACCAAACTTATTACCATCATCCCCGACAACCATTATGCGGAAGGCAGACTGAACATCCAGGTATTCTTCAGACTCTTCTGTCGTTTCTCTGATATAGCTATATTTGTAGTCCGTGACAACCTTTCCATTTGCATCCATGATTGCATAGTGATCCTCGCCCTCTTTCCTGACAGCAGACAGATTATAAGAGTCAAGCATAAAGCCTTCCTCCGGCTCCTGGCCATACCATGTAGCAGGGCAATAGTCACAGGGGACAACTTCTTTTCCGCTCATGTCAATGAATCCTACTTTGCCCTCATGTAACACAGGTGCCAGACCGGCTTCAGAGAACCTGCCAATCTCACTATAGTCACCGGTAGGGATTTCCTCTCCCTTCTCATTAATCAGTTTACAGTATCCGTCTTCTGCGAAACGGACTTCCCAGAGTTGCTTTCCTGTTTCGGCATCATAGAATATCTCCTCTATTCTGCTGTACTGGCAGGGAAGTAATTCATTGCCATTTTGATCAAGGAGTCCTGCCTTCTCATTCATGTCATAGACGATCAAGGCTGTTCCTTCAGCCATGACAGTAATCTCTGAGTACTTTTTGTCTGTGACTTTATCTCCCTTCCAGTCATATAGTATATGATAACTGTCATCGACATATTCGCCGTACAGATTGCCGTACATACTGATCGGGTTATTGGAGGATAAGAGTTCATTTCCGGCGGAATCAACAGCAATATTCCTGTATCCATCCTCGTCATTTCCTTCCATGGCAACCGCATGACCGCCATCGTAATACTCTAAGAAATCATCATACCTGCAAGGGATGAGGGTTTTTCCCTGGGTATCAATGACACCGAGTTTCCCTTTCTCATCTCTGACCATAGCCACACCATCACTGAAATCTCCGACTTCCGAGTAGTTACCCAGATTCACCTTATCTCCGGTTCTGTTAATATACTCTGTCTGACCATCCTCTGAAACTACCGAAGCCAGTTCCTCCCCCTGAAAACAATTGGCAAATGTGAATGTTGGTTCTATTACTACAGCTCCGTCTGTCAGAGAGCAGTATCCTGCTTTCCCATCTTTTTCAATAACCACAAGGTCGTCGGTCAGTTCAGAGGAGATTTCCGTCATGTTAAGAGCAGGATATTGAATACTGTCATACTCGCAGGGAATTATTACATTCCCGTCACCATCGATAGTACCGTACTTATCCTTCTTGGTGGCAGAATACCGGTCTCCGAAACTTCCGGACCCGATATACTCCAAAGAGTTATACTCGCAGGGAACCGCAAGTTTCCCAGAGCCATCGACTCCTCCACAGAGATTGGTCTCGTCATCTTTCACCACAATCAGAGAACCTTGGGGGAAATCAATGATACTGTAAGTACTCTCCAGCTTTTCAGGGGACTCTCCTCCTCCTGAGCACCCTGAAAGCATCAGAGTAAATATCATTACAAGAGAAACCAACAATGTCATCTTTCTTTTCATTTTGACTACCTCATTATTTTACTCCTGGCTGTCTGCTCCGGGCAGTTCGGTTTTATGGACGTCATCACCGTAGATGGTTTTCCAGTCATCTGCCATGGAGAAGGCTGTCCAGCCATTTTTTTCAACATCGCTGTAGTACTCGGCAGCCTTTTCATCACTGCCATATTCCCGTTGGGTATCATCACAAACCACGAAAAATCCCATACCCTCATGGTCAGGATTCCCTTCGGCATAATTAAGCATGGAGTAATCTCCTGAACTGTTGCCAAAGGCCAGTACCGGACGTCTTCCGATCTCACGGGCAATGGATGCCGGCTTTTCCGATTTGGCGCATTCTACTTCATCAAGAGGTGCGCCAATCACCATTTCTTCCTTTTTGGTCATATTGTATTCATCTGTCGGTTCATCTATTTCTTTGGAAGTGGTGTATGGCACATCTGTTGCGATTACATGATCATAAGGGATATCATATCGCTCCACCAGGGCCCGTACGACTTCACGTTCACAGGCAGAGACCATCCACACGTCAAAATCGTTGGCACGAAGATAATCAATAACCTCAATCATAGGTTTATAGAAAGACTCTCCATAGGTCATGCCTTCGAAACCCACCGCTTCCTGCTTATCAGCAAAATCAATCACGTAATCACGGAACTCCTCCGGGGTCATACCGGCAAAAGCCGTGGCCACAAGATCATCTTTAGAAAGGCCTTCGGGATGAAAGGTCTCCCCCTCGGAATAGGCATGGTCCCGCACCTGCTGCATGGCATCCCGTTCATCTTTGGTAGCTTTGAAAGTCGGATCATCCAGAACCCTGTACATGGTCAGGCAATAGTCCACATAGACAGGTGCCTTCTCACACAGTATGGTTCCATCCATATCAAAGGTAGCGATACGATCTACCGGATCAAGATAGCCTGAGCTTGACTCATCCGTACAGTCTGCCACAAAATCCACCAGTTCCTTCAACGATGCACTGTCCGGATTCCAGGATGGGAAGACCTTAGAATAGTCGACATCCTTCCCGGTTGCAGTGTCAGCTTGTGTTGAATCAGATTCCTGCTGAACCGAATCTGCTTTCCGGTCCGGAGTACTCTGTCGGCTAATCCATGCGAACGCCACAAGGGCCATTACGATAACACCTGCAAAAAAAGCAATGGCTAAACCTATCCTGCTATTTCTTTTTTCGTTCATATTCATATTTCTCCTCTCAACTATCTATCTATGAAAAACCGGGGCATTCTCTTTGATATACTGGTCTAATATCTCTGCAGCATCCCCGATTATTTCCGCACAGGGTCTTTTTTTATAATACTCATCGGTCCGGGCTTCAGGTGTCGGATCATCGTGATGTACGTCCAGCCCAAGCATTACACGACAGATTATTGACCCATGCTTCTCCTCAAATCTGTGCGCCAATTCCTGAATCCTTGCATAATGATCCGCCTTCACCTGACCGGTTTCAGGTCCCTCATAACCATACAAAAAACCGGCAACGATAAACATACCGCTGACAGAACCACATACCTCCCTGAGTCTTCCCATTCCACCCCCGAAGGAGGAAGCCATCCTTGAGAGCAGGGTTTTATCAACAGGTATCATGTCTTCAAATGCCAGTATAATTGACTGGGAACAATTATACCCCTTCTTAAAATTAGCAATTGCTGCTTCTCGTCGTGTCATATCTCACACTCCCCGTAATCTTATGAATTTTGGCTTATATAATATAATAAATGATTTAATTGACTATATCAACACGGATGTAGTAAAGGGGTTTATTTTTCTGTGTTTTTCACCGAATATGGGGTATAATGATGATGGCAATGAGAAAAATGGAAACATCTATTTGGAAAAGGAAGGTGAAAACATGGCAGAGATTACTTGTGTCGGACAGGCTCTGGTGGACTGCATAACAAGAGGTATACAACGTGAAAACGGGGTGAGAAGAGTTCATCTGGCAGATAGTATCTCATTATCCATCGGTGGAGATGCCATCAATGAATCCATGGTCCTGAAAAAGCTTGGACATGATGTGAGACTGGTTTGCGGACTGGGAAAAGATCTGGCAGGTAAAATGATTCTTGGAACCATGAGAGAACTGGGCATAAATTGCAGCCTTTCCGATCTGTCAGAAGACAGACCTACCCCTGTGGCCAATCTTATGGTGGAGAATGACGGCTCCAGAAATTCTATAAACAGCGATGCCTCCATGCTGGGACAGTATGTGCCGGACTTAAGGGCCGCTGCAGACACCAGGATCCTTTCCCTGGCCAGTCTATTCCGTGCTCCCCTTGACCGAAGCAAAAGTGTGATTGATCTGGTGAAAGAAGCAAAAAAGAATGGTTGTCTTGTCTGTGCAGATACTAAGATACCTACCTTCCGTAAGATGACATTTGAAGAGATTGCAGAGATTCTGCCTATGATTGACTATATCTTCCCGAATGACGCAGAAGCCGCCTACTTCTCCGGTAAAAAAGAGATAGCGGATATGGCAGCTTATTTCCTGAATATGGGGATAAAGCATGTCATCATCAAGGCAGGTCCGGAGGGTTCCTTTATATTTGGAGAGCAAGAACATTTCCGCATGAAGGCACTTCCGGTAAAGGCCGTCGACGCCACCGGGGCCGGAGATAATTATGTTGGGGGATTTCTGTCAGGACTCCTTCAAGGCTTCTCTCTGTATAAGTGCAGCCAGTATGGGACTGTCTGTGCAGCTGCATGTGTGGGCAAAATCGGAGCCGGAGGAGGCGTACAATCCAGGGAAGAGGCGGATAGTTTATGGGAGCAATGGTATGGGGACAAATGATAAGAGGATACAGTTTCCTGTATCCTCTTGACTCACCTCTTACTTCACAACAACAGTGATCGTCTTCACTCCCTTATTGTAATTGCCATTACCTGTGGCAGTTACTGTTATCTTATACCTGCCCTTCTTTGTTCCTTTCTTCACAGTCACTTTACCCTTGGCTGTCACTTTTACCTTACTGTTGGAAGATTTATAGGTAATCTTACCCTGAGCCTGAGTCACTTTAATCTGGAAAGACTGGGCTTTCTTCTTTACCTTTGCAACCTTGAATTTCTTGGTAGCCGGTGAAACTTTAATGGTATTGGCTGCTTTTCCAACTTTAACCGTAATAGTGATGGTATTGGAAGGCTTATATTCACCGTTTTCTGTGGCAAGAGCCGTTGCATTTATGGTGTAAGTACCGACAGGTACTGCCTTGGCAATATAAATCTTTCCATCCTTAGCGTACACCTTTGCATTACCGGAGGTATAAGAAAGTGTTCCATGCGCTCCGGAAATGTTCAATGCCTGGCTTTGTGTTTTAGCAGAATTGAAGGTAAAGGCATAGGATGTTTTAGCTGCTGCGATGGTTTGGTCTTTTATTACCAAAATCGGGGTAACTATTGTTTCCCTGGAAAGTTCCTGCTTGCATACGGAACAGTAAACCACAGAATCATAAGATCCTTCAGACTGTAATGTTGCTGCAATCTCGTTTTCTTTCACTGGGGCAGCGGGTTTGTGTCCAGTTGCAGGAATAGCAGCTGATTCCGTATGACCACATTCCTGGCAAACACGCTCTTTAATGCCCTCTTCTGTGCAGGTTGCTTTGCGAATCACTTTCCAAGCCCCATATACATGCCCCGGCATCTCTTCACCAAAATGTATGGTTGCATTTCCCAAAGCTTCATTATTCAGGATATTAAGAACATCGATTTTATTCCACTGAGCTTTATTTCCCAGGAAATAAACATCCTTCAGATTAGTGCAATCGCTAAATGCAGATCGTCCGATTGCGGTCACTCCGGCTGGAATCTCAACAGCTTTCAGTTCAGAACATTCACTGAATGTACCTTCCTCTATGGTCTGGATCTTAGATGGAAGCTTAATGCGAGTCAGGTTTTTGCAGCCTACGAAAGCATATATACCGATTTTCTCAACGTTTTTTCCGAATACAACTTCCCGAAGTCCATAGCATCTTCGAAATGTATAGTCGCTGATTTCTGTTAAGCCATCGCCAATCTCTACTTTTCCAAGATTATTGCAATCAGAAAATACATCAAAACCTATACTCTTTACATTATCCGGAATACTTATGCTCTCTAAACATCTGCAGGCTGTAAATGCATAGGATCCTATGCTGGTCACCCCGGCCCCGATCTTGATACCGGTCAGATTACTCCCCATAAATGCATAATTGCCTATACTTGTGACAGAGTCCGGCACTACAGTGCCTTTACACCCGAACATCAATCCATTGGATTCCGTCTTGATGATTGCATTAGAGTTTTCTCTGCTGTCAAAAACTCCATTTCCTGATTCTACAATGATTCTCTCCAGTTCGCTGCAATTCTCAAATGCGGTATTGTCAATACTTGTCACACTGGCAGGTATGGTCAGATTTTTGAGGCTTCTGCAATACCTGAACCCATGTCCAGCGATACTCTCTACTTTACTGCCAATGGTAAGATCAGTCAGATTACTACAGGAGTCAAAAGCTGCATAGCCAATCTTGGTGACTCCGTTTCCGATTGAAGCCTGTTCAAGGGCAGAGCAATAACAAAATGCATATTCTTCTATGGTAAGCACACTGTCAGGAATGGTGATGCTCTGAAGATTCTTACACTGATAGAAAGCATAAGTACCAATACTGGTGACACTGTCCGGTATATTTACTTTTTTCAGACCAGTGCATTGATAAAACATACGGTATGGTATGGACTGCACCTGATTTCCAATCACAACCTCTTCCAGATTATCGCAGTTTCTGAAAAAACCGTAGGTACTGTCTGAAATACTGGTAACACTATCCGGAATCCTCAGGAATTTCAGGCTGGAGCATCCGTTAAACATGTCTCCTGTAAGTTTGACAAGACCTTGCCCAAGATCTGCTTTTTCCAAGGCGCTACAGAGGGCTAAAGCATCACTTCCTATACTGGTCACACTATCAGGGATAATGATTTCTTTTAGCTTTTCACATTTATTAAAAGCCATGTTTCCGATTGTAGCAACACCATCCGGTATGCTGATTTCTGTAAGATTGCTGCAGCTGGCAAATGCAGAACCTCCTATGCTGGTCGCTCCTTCATTAATGATTACTTTACTTATATTTTTATTAAATGCGAATGCAGATCCTTTCATCTCACCTGTACCACTGATAATCAACGTCCCGTCACTGTCAAGTGTATAGGTAAGGTTATCTCCGCATTTACCGCTGTCAACGGTTTCCGCTAATACCTCTTTGGTGGAAAATAATAACAAAAACATTAAGGTGAAAATTACGCTAATTCTTAATACTGTCTTTTTCATAAATGAAGCCCCCCTTT
>JBGVCE010000469.1:0-2062 GCA_045226235.1 Anaerobutyricum sp. | reverse complement strand
TCCTGTTATTTATAGTCGTTTTTTTCATTCTTTATTCCTTCCAAAACACATATGCTTCTTCGGTTTCCATCAACAAAACTTCTTTATATCTTCCTACTCACAACACATATCAGCTAAGGTTGCGAGGAAAACATGGAAAAGTCACCTGGTCTTCCGATAACAACAAAGTCGCAGTTGTATCAAAAAAAGGCAAAGTCAAAGCAAAAAGAAAAGGTACTTGCATTATTGAAGCATTATGCCATGGAAAAAAATATGAATGCTGGGTTAAAGTAACCAAGCTTTCTTACTACAGAAATAACAAATCCAAAGCTACTTACAAATATAAAGACGGTTCAAAAGTTGTTCTTTTTTCAGGGTTCTACCGAGGAAAAGGAGGTAAAGCCAGATACTATGCAGCCCATATCAGACTAAAGAAAAGTAGTTATAAAAAATTCTTTCTAGCTAAAGCCAATGGTAGGAGATCAAATGGATTCCAGTCGGTGGGAAATGCAGTTAAGAAAAGAAATAATAAAGCCTACCGCGCAGTTGTTGCTGTTAATGGGCCGTTCAACGGAGCAGATGACTCTCGTTGGGTTCGTTTATATAAAAAGTGGTATGGCGTGAAGTATCATGATTACAGTGAGATTGTTAAAGGGAAATATTATAAAGGCAAGCTGGGGTCTGATCGTGTTACTTCCTGTGCAACATATTGTGCAAAAACAGGCATCCTGGCACCAGGTATAGAACAGAAACATGTTACTGAAACCACTACTCTCTCATCCGCAGTTAAAAAAGGAATTATATCGGATACCTTTGCTGGTGATATGGGATACACCTTATTATCCGAAGGTAAAATTACCGGTAATAAGAATGAAAAATCTTACCGTCAGCGCACTTTTGTCGGAACTAATGGAAAACCCGGTGATATATGGATCGTAGTGGCAAACGGACAATGCTCCAAAGGTTTCAGATATGACCGATTGTCCCGGGGTCTTAATAGCTATGGAATGGGAGCAATCCTTAAAAAGCTTGGCTGTACTTATGGATATAATCTCGATGGTGGATCTTCTTCAACCATGTATTTTAAAGGAAAAGCTGTAACGAAAAACTGGCCCGGAGGCGGAAGACCATGTTATGACTTTCTCTGTGTTGGGCAATAGCAATTCATAGTTCTTTTTTTACAGCCACAGTTTTAATTATTTACTCTTCATCATCACGATTCTCTGTACAGATATCATCCAGCCATCCTTCATCATAATCTGACCCACAGCCTTTATAAGGAACTACCCTCGGCTTACCCATTCTGTACCGCTTACAGTTCTTTGGTCCATAGCAGAAGCTCTCAAAGCGATATTTCTGTGTAATGCCCCAGTTGTATTCGATTGTAACATTTGCCATACAGGCCCACTTACAGGAGAAACATTTTCCTTTCCATGACCGGATGTCCAACATACGGCATCCACGCCAATCATAGACAGAAAGCTCGGGAACCTCACCAGTCCAAGGTTCTCGGATTTCCTCATCGATTGGAGCAGATATCAGTTTTTTTATTCCACCCGCGCGATAGTAGTCAGCATATTCCAGCTTTGGATACATTTTGGTCCAGGCTGTTCCTCTGATCTTATCCCCGATATGAAAGTGATATTTCATCATCTGCTTTTCCGAGATGGCAACAGCAAACTCTTTATTCTCTCCTTCGGCTATCCCGTGCAGAAATAGGTTATACCCTGTCATGCTGTGGGTACGATTATCCAAACGATACCTCCACACATTAGAACGAGGCTGAACAGAATGAATAGTGCCGCTGAATTCTATTTTCTCCTGCATGTTTTTATCAATCATCGTTCATTCTCTCCTTCTTTCGGGAATCATTTGCTGTGTAAGAAGATTATTACCAGTCCATGTAATATGTCGCATAATCAAAAACCGGAAACCAGATAAAGAGTTCTCCTTCTTTCATATACAATGGATGTCTGGGATTCCCTTTTCGGGTCATTGTTCCTCTACGAAACCATTCAAAGTCTCCATCGAGCTTCTCCTGGATATCAACCAGTGCCTTTCCAAGATAAGGCCTGCTGTCTAT
>JBGVCE010000468.1:0-2863 GCA_045226235.1 Anaerobutyricum sp. | reverse complement strand
ATATTATTATTTTAAAGTTTGTAAAGAATTTCTTGGAAAAATAGGATGGAAAGAGGGCGGAAAGTACCCGGAAAGCGAAAATCATTTATTATTAGGTAAAGATATGCTATAATAGGGAGAAATCAAACAGAATGGAAGGTTTATTATGAATTACAGTATAGATAACCTGGAGAAAAAGCGTAGGCAGCTCCGTTCCAAGAAAGATAAACGGTTAAGTTCCGTCTTCCTGATCTGTGTGGAGCTGGTGCTGATCGTTCTCATCACTCTGGGAGTGTGCGGGGCAGGCTTATGCTACGGCTCCCTGGAGGGAATGATTGCCAGCACTCCTCTGAAATATGAACTGAGGCCCCAGTATTCCGCCAGTATGGTCTATGATGACACGAATAATGTGGCTCAGGTCCTGTCGGTTTACGACTCTAACCGTATTATCGTAGCCTCGGAAAAGATACCGGACAACCTGAAAAATTCCTTCGTAGCCATCGAAGATGAACGATTCTATTCCCATAACGGAATTGATTTTAAAGGCATCGGCAGAGCCCTGATCAAGAACATAATGCAAGGGAACATTTCCCAGGGTGCCAGTACCATCACCCAGCAGCTGATCAAGAATAACGTCTTTAACACCGGGGGAGAAACCAATTATCTGGCCAGAGTCAAACGTAAGGTGCAGGAACAGTACCTGGCGATCCAGGCCGAGAAGAACAATTCCAAGGATTCCATCCTTACGGATTACCTGAACACCATCAACCTTGGAAAGGGAACCCTGGGAGTCGAGGCAGCATCCAAATACTATTTCGGCAAATCCTGCTCCGACCTGACCCTGTCCGAGTGTGCGGTCCTGGCGGGAATCACGAAAAACCCTGCCTACCTGAATCCGGTGGATTATCCCACGGATAACAGCGACCGACGCCTGATCATTCTGAAAAAGATGCTTGATCTGGACTTTATCTCCAGCTCACAGTATCAGGAAGCCGTTGCGGACGAAGGAGTCTACCAGCGTATCTCTGAATATCGGTCTGTCAATCAGGAGACTTCCACTTACTCCTACTTCACGGATGCCCTCATCATGCAGATCGTGCAGGACCTGCAGACCAAGGCCGGCTTTACCCAGGAGAAAGCTTACGAGCTGGTTTACCGTGGAGGATTAAGTATCTACTCCACCCAGGATGCCCACCTGCAGAAGATCGCGGATAAGGTCATCAATAATCCGGATAATTATCCGATTAAAAGCAAATATGCTCTGGAGTACAATCTGGAAATCAAGCATGAAAATGGAAAGACCAGCTCCTACAATACTTCCGACCTGAAGAAGTATTTCATGAAGAAAAACAATGTCAAGAAATATACCGCCATCTATACTTCCAGAAAGAAGATGAAGGAAGCGGCGAAAACCTTTAAAAAAGCTAAGCTGAAGAGCGGGGACAGCGTGATCTCCGAGAAACTTCAGTATTCCCTGCAGCCCCAGTTGTCCTACACCCTTATGGATCAGAAAACAGGGCAGATTAAAGTCCTTGTAGGGGGACGCGGAAAGAAACAGGATGATCTTTCCCTGAACCGTGCCACTGCCGTTACCAGGCAGCCGGGTTCAACTTTCAAGATCCTCTCCACCTATGCGCCGGGAATCGACAATGGCGGCATGACACTTGCCACTGTCTATGAGGATGCTCCTTATCAATATGAAGACGGTGTCAGCGTAAGGAATGCAGAGAGAACTTACGGCGGTCTTATGACTTTAAGGGATGCCATCATCGAATCCGATAACATCATCGCAGTTAAGGCTATCACTGATCTGACACCTCAGGTTGGATTCAACTACCTGCAGACACTGGGATTTACCACCCTGGTGCAAAACCGGACCACCAACGGGTCCCTTGAGAGTGATGTCCATCAGTCCCTGGCTCTTGGCGGTATCACGGACGGTGTCACCAATGTACAGCTAACCGCTGCCTATGCTTCCATCGCCAACAAGGGAGAGTACAATGCCCCCATCCTATACACCAAGATATTAGATGATCAGGGGAATGTACTGCTGGAAAATAAACCGGCGCCCAACCGTGTCATGAAGGAAAGTACTGCATGGCTTCTGACGGACGCCATGAAGGATGTCATCCGCAAAGGAACCGGTAAGGAAGCCAAACTCGCTTCCAATATGGCAGTGGCCGGAAAGACCGGAACCACCTCCAACAACTACGACTACTGGTTCTGCGGCTACACGCCTTACTATACCGCATCCATATGGACCGGTTATGATTACAACACCAATTTTGGTGCCCAGCTGGATTACCACAAGGAGATCTGGGCCAAGATCATGGACCGGATCATAAAAGACGATAAAAAACCAATCAAAACGGCTTTTGACCCATGCAAGGATATCGTCACTGCTAAGATCTGTATCAAATCCGGAAAAGTTCCCATCGATAAGGTCTGCAGTAAAGATCCGCAGAAAAATATGACCCGGACAGAATATTTTGTGAAAGGCACCGTGCCCAAGGACCATTGCGACTGCCACGTAATCCTGAAGTTCTGTAAAGTCACCAAGAAACTGGCAAGAGAGAGATGTCCGAAGCATAAGCTCTACACCAGGATATACCGTAAACGTCCTGCAGGCTCCAAGGGAACCACCGCGGACTCCAAATATGCTCTGAACTTCAATCCTTCCGATGAGAAGAATAAATGTCCGAAACATACAAATGAATGGTATGACAGACGGCAGAAGATTCTGGAGCAGAGGAAGAAGAAGCAGGAAGCTGCCGCTGCCAAACAGCCGGCAACAAAGCCTGTTGCACCGGTAAGGAAAAAGACAGCTCCCAAGAAAAAACATTGAAACAAAATATTCCCTATGATATTCTTAAACTATAATAAA
>JBGVCE010000467.1:0-2895 GCA_045226235.1 Anaerobutyricum sp. | reverse complement strand
TTCTATAGGCGGCGCAACCTGTGCATTTATCGGTATGATATTCATGGTAATGAGAGCCGGAAACGGTATATTTCAATACGGTGGTTTCCTGGATTCCAGCAGAACGGAGAATATGAATCTGCTCCTTCTTGTCTATGTACTGTGTTTCTTTGGATTTGGTGTTAAAGCTGCGATATTCCCGCTACACCGCTGGCTTCCAAGGGCTTCTGTGGCACCTACTCCGGTCACCGCCCTGCTACATGCGGTTGCAGTTGTCAAGGCAGGTGCTTTCTCCATACTGCGGCTTACCTACTATTGTTATGGTAAGGACATGCTGGCCGGAAGCTGGGCTCAGAAAATAGTTGCTGCCTTTGTCATGGTTACGATTATCCATGGTTCTTCCATGGCAGTGAAGGAGATTCATTTTAAGAGAAGACTGGCCTATTCTACTGTGAGTAATCTCTCCTACATCCTTTTAGGAGCTGTTATGATGTGCCCGGCGGGTCTGGTTGCTGCATTATCCCACCTGGTAATTCATGCCTTTACCAAGATCACCTCCTTCTTCTGCGCAGGAGCTGTCATGCATAAGACAAACAGACATTACATTTATGAGCTGGATGGATTAGGTCACCGAATGCCGGTAACTTTTACCTGTTTCACCATAGCCTCATTATCCCTGATGGGAGTTCCTCTTTTTGCCGGGTTTATCAGCAAATGGAATATCGCCCAGGCAGCCCTCGAGAACGGAGGAGTCATTGGAATCGCTGGGATCGGTGTTCTGCTCTTTTCTGCCCTGCTCACGGCAATCTATATGCTTACTGTGGTTATAAGGGCTTTCTTCCCGGGTGGGGATTTTGATTATGATACCATAAAGGATTGTCAGGATCCCAGCTGGAGGATGCTTTTGCCTATTATATTATTCAGTTTTATTATTATTGTATTAGGTGTCTGTTCCGGACCTCTCCTGTCTTTCCTGGAACTGATCGCGAAGGGGGGAATCTGAGATGGAAGGAAATATCATTCTTTTCTGCCTGGTTTTCTGGCCTATGGCCGGTGCCCTGATCTCCTACCTGATCGGAAAAAGAAATAAAACTTTTAGAGATCTGTTTGCGGATTTTGTTGTGATTCTGGAATGCCTTATTATAGTTATCCTGCTGATGCAGAGGTTCCGGGATCCTGCTCCCCTGTATTTTTCCTGGGAGGATTTTTGCATGATGGGTATCCACCTGGAGCTGGACGGCTTCCGTCTGCTCTATGGATTCATTGCGGCCTTTATGTGGACGATGACAACTGTATTCTCCAGAGAGTATTTCAGGCATCACAACAACAGAAACAGGTATTACCTGTTTACCCTGCTTACTTTTGGGGCCACCATGGGTGTTTTCCTGTCGGCGGACCTTTTCACCACGTTTATCTTCTTTGAAATCATGTCTCTGACATCTTATGTCTGGGTAGCACAGGAAGAAAATATGGCTGCACTGCGGGCGGCCGGTACCTACCTGGGGGTAGCTGTTATCGGAGGCCTGGTCATGCTCATGGGCCTGTTCCTTCTGTATGATGCAACGGGAACTCTCACCCTGAGTCAGCTGGGCAGCGCAGTGACGGATGCCAGAAATGCAGGGACCCTTTCCCTGGCAAAGCAGTATCTTATCGGAGGCCTGCTGGTCTTCGGATTTGGGGCTAAAGCGGGTATGTTTCCGCTTCATATCTGGCTCCCGGCAGCACACCCGGTGGCTCCGGCCCCTGCCAGTGCCTTGCTGTCCGGTATCCTGACAAAATCCGGCATTTTTGGTATTCTGGCTGTAACCTGTAATATTTTCCGTTATCAGCCCTACTGGGGATATGTTATCGTCATTCTGGGAACCCTGACCATGTTTCTGGGAGCCTTGCTGGCAATCTTTTCTGTAGATCTGAAAAGAGTGCTGGCCTGTTCCTCCATGTCCCAGATCGGATTTATCCTGATCGGTACAGGGATGATCAGCCTTCTGGGAGAGGAAGCGGCTTTGGCGGCAAGAGGAACCTTGCTTCACATGGTGAATCATTCCCTGATCAAGCTGGTTCTCTTTATGGTTGCCGGTGTTATCTTTATGAATACTCACAAATTGAATCTAAATGAGATTCGTGGGTTTGGGCGGAGAAAACCCTTGCTTTGCTCAGCATTTCTTATGGGAGCCCTGGGAATCGGAGGAATCCCCCTGTGGAACGGATATGTCTCTAAAACCCTTCTGCATGAGAGCATCGTGGAATATACCAGGCTGTTTAAGGGTACGTCAGCGAGTTCCCTGGTGGGGTCTTATTCCTTCTGGAAAAGTGTCGAATGGATCTTCCTGATTAGCGGCGGTATGACCGTAGCCTATATGATGAAGCTATTTGTCGCCGTGTTTGTGGAGAGAAATACAGATAATGCATTACAAAGAGAATATGACAGAAATACATCCTACTGGAACCTGGAAAGCAAGACGGCGATACTCCTGTCAGCGATCTTGCTTCCCATTATGGGCTTCTTCCCGGGAATAGTGATGGATGCTATAGCCAACCTCGGAATCGGATTTACCAACAGCCAGGTTCCTGCCGAGAAGGTTGCCTATTTTTCCGCCACCAATATGGAAGGAGCATTCGTTTCCATTCTCATCGGACTTATGATCTACTTCTTATTTGTCAGGACCTTCCTGATGGAAAAAGATAAGGATGATCCAAAGGCTATCCCCAGGTATGCGGATCGCTGGCCTGTCTGGATGAACCTGGAAAATGTGGTTTACCGGCCGGTGCTTCTGATGATATTACCGGGGTTCTTTGGAATTCTCTGCCGGTTTCTGGACTCTTTCCTTGACCTGTGGATCGTGTTGCTTCGAAAGACAGTCTACCGGCAGACAGGAAAGAAAGGAAGAATCTTCAACGCCAACTTTAAGACAAAGA
>JBGVCE010000466.1:0-6617 GCA_045226235.1 Anaerobutyricum sp. | reverse complement strand
GGGCATCTCCCACAAATTCGGACACGGATTCTTTCATATGTTCCAGGATTTCTTTGGAACTTCCATCTTTATATTTATTCAGAGTTTCCACCGTGCGTTCTAAGCCGAAGAATTCCTTTTCTGCATTAGAAGCTTCCGCCACTCCGTCCGTGTAGACAAATAGTTTTGAACCCGGTTTTAACCGGAGCTTATATTCTCTGTAGAACATATCCGGCATACTTCCAAGTACAAAGCCATGGTTGTCCTTGATGATCTCGAAAGAACCGCCTGCCTGCATGAGGATGGGATATTCATGTCCGGCGTTGGCAGCGGTAAGGACTCCATTTTCAAGATCCAGGATTCCGAGCCATACCGTGACGAACATTTCCTCCATATTGTTTGTGGTCAGACCGTTGTTTGCAGCTTCCAGAACTTCAGCGGGGGACTTGCCCATCTTGGCGTGACTGCTGATGATCATCTTGGAAGACATCATGAATAATGCGGCGGGTATACCCTTATCTGATACATCCGCGATTACCATACCCAGATGATTGTCATCTACCATGAAGAAATCATAAAAATCACCGCCGACCTCTTTTGCGGGGGTCATGGAAGCGTAGATATCGAACTCTTTCCGGTCCGGAAATGCAGGGAAGATGCTGGGGAGTGCTCCGGCCTGAATGCTGGTTGCCATATTCAGCTCTTCCGCGATTCTTTCTTCTTCTTTCTTTTTCTCGAGCTTTCTCACCTTCCCCTTGAAGTACTGGATCATGATATATGCCGTCAGCAGTATGGTACCGACGATCAGGAGGATCCAGAAGAGAGGCTGTTCGTAGAGTGCTTTTTCTTTTATGATAGTAAAGGAAGCTTCCGAGGAACTGTCATTGTTCTTATCCGTCATGGTAAGATGGAAACGATAGGTCCCCCCGGGGAGATTGGTATAACTTACCGGGGATAATTCCTGCTTGCTGGTCTCTACGGGTTTTTTATCAAATCCTTCCAGATAGTAGGAAACTTTAGGATCCGTGAGCCCGTAAGATAGCACGTACTGATAGACTGTGATTCTTTTTACATGGGAGGATAACTTTACATTTTCCTCTTCATTCAGATAGACCCTTTCATCATCTATATCAATATAAGGAAGAGCAATCTTCGGGGAGATACCGCTTTTTTGTTTCGCCTCTATGTTAACTTTTGTTACACCATCAATTCCGGACAGGAAGACATCTCCGTTTGGAGCAACATAGTTTCTGGAGTTGGAGGTGGTGATATGGGGAAGCCCCATACTGCCATTGTAGAAAGTATAATCAGGATTTTCCCCGGCCAAAAGCTGTTTGGCATTTAAGATATAGATTCCTGTACCTCCGCAGACCCAGATATCATCTCCTTTGGGAAGCAGAAGATCATAACAGCCACTGGTTCGCTTGCCGGTTGGCATATTTTTGAGGGTGGTGATTTTTCCGTCTTTCATATAGCAGACAGAGTTGCTGGTTATGATCCAGATAAGACCCCGTACATCATCCCTCTTGAGCCCCAGGATGATACCGGTTTCCATGTCGCTTTCTCCATCATAGGGGATTATCTCTTCCCCGTCCATAACATAGATTCCGTTTCCGTCGATTCCCAGATAGATTTTTCCGTCAAAACCTTCGCAGATAGAAAGTACAACATCATTGGGAATACCATAATTCCTGGTAACAATAGTTCTGGTAATTTTCCCGTTCTCTATAATATGGAGACCTTTTGTGACAGATACGATCAGCCTGCCGTCAGAACACTCGTATATGGTTCTGGCATAGTTGGTGAGCAAACCGTTGTTCTCAGTGTATGAGACAATCTCTCCATCCGGTTTTAAGCAGACCAGTCCATTTTCGCTAAAGGTACAGAACCACAGATTACCCTGACGGTCCTCTTTGATGGCCCTGATACGTGCAGTTGACAAGTATTCTACGATGGGGGTGGTAATGTGATTTCCATCGCTGTCGATTAACAGTAAACCGGTGTCAGTTCCGATATACAGGAGTTTATCTTTCATCCAGGTGGTATTGACTGTGCGCCCCCCCGTATTTGACATAAGGCTGACATCCATGAAAATACTGTCGCTTATTTTTAGCACACCGTTTCTGGTGGAGGTAAACCATAGGTTTCCTTCATAGTCAGCCATCATGTTTCCCACAGAATTGATGTTGGAGAAACGCAGGAGCTGAAAGCCATGATCTTCATCAATATAGCCGATTCCGTTATTAGCACAGATCCATAGACGGCCATCCACCAGTTTTACCTTATTGATTCCGGTGAGTCCGGGGGTCTTTATAATCTCATAGCTGGAGAGGGGGTCTCCGAATACACCATGGAGGATATAGGAATCTTCGGTTCCCAGATATACCATACCGGCCTGCTCGGAATCTTCAGAGATACTGCGGATATCTATACTTAGTTCTTCTGCTGAATAATACTGGATAATCTTATCATCTCTCATGGAGAAGAGAGCTCCGTTATAAGTCGTCCCATACATGACGCCCTTACTGTCCTTTGTAAGAATAGAGATGTAAGATTCCCTGATTCGCTCGTCATCGATGGGTATGAGCTTACCGGTTGTATCCATCCGATAGATTCCTTCACCGGTGGCGAATATCAGATTATCATAATCATCTTTGATGATGTCACGTATCGCCATAGAACGAAGACCGGCTTCCTTTCCGTAATAAATGAATTCCGATTCAGGCGTCATACATACGATACCTTTGTCGTTAGTTCCAATCCACAGATTGCCGTCTTTGGCCGCATACAGGCTTACCACACTGGTGATTTCCTCAATCAGATTGAACTTCTTTCCGTCATATTGGGCCAGTCCGCCATAACCCCCGAGATAGATGAAGCCATCCTTGGTCTGGGCCACGGCGTTCATCTCGGAGAAAGGAAGACCTGCATTGATATCATAAAATGTAGATATGTGCTGGGATTCAAACCCCATGTCATCCCATTCGTAAGCATTTACCTGTAGGGATTTGCCTAATAATAGTATGGTAAGAAAGAGAAACAGGGGTAATAACTGCTGAGAATATTTCCTTTGGTATTTATTTCTTTTATTCATATCGGACTCCCTATACATGATTATAACTAAGTTGCTTTAATTTTATCAGATATTTCATAAATTAGGAAGGGAAATAGTGTGGAAGTATGATTTCTTCAAAATAACTTGCTTTATATATTAGGTAAGTATAAAATATTAGTATAAGAAGTCCAAGATTTATAACCAGCAACGATGAATCATTAGGAGGAGGTACATATGTCATATCCAGGAAGACCTGTAGATCAGGTAATTACCAGCAAGAAGATTATTGCAAATATGAAGGAAGAATTCCGTGAGATGTGTAAGGTTCCGGCAGAGCATCAGAGTGTGGGCATCATCACCACAGATTATCCGGATATTCTTCAGTGTGCAGTGGACGATGCCACCAAGAAAACCCGGATTAAAGTAATCAGCTGTGATACATATTACGGAGGCTCCGCTGTGAAATGGAGCGCTAACAGTGGTGCAGCTTTCGCTATGTTCTCGGGTGAGAGAGTAGCGGACGTCAGGAGTGCTATGCAAAGTATCGAAGATTATGTAAGGAGAAACAGATTCCTCTTTGACCTCAAGGGCGACGGATCTATGAAATACTTTGTCGGATTGATTTCTCCGGCAGGTAAGTTTTTCCAGGAAACTTTGGGAATCACCGTTTATGACTCCATTGCCTATGTGGCCGGACCACCTGTTGAGGCAATGTATGCCATCGATCAGGCCATGAAAGGCGGAGATGTGAAGGTAGCAAAGTTTATCGCTCCTCCGGATCATGATAACTGTGCCAAAGCCATCCTTTATGGTAATGAATCCGCATGTAAGAATGCATTGAATGCATTTGCTCAGGCCATCGATCAGTGTGGAAGAGATCCACTGACTGTTTAATGATGAGAAGAGTACCTTGGTGGATTTCTGAGATCGTCTATCAGATCTATCCGAAGAGTTTTTGTGATAGTAACGGAGACGGAATCGGGGATCTCGCAGGAATCACTCAAAAACTGGATTATCTGAAAGAACTGGGGACTACCATGATATGGTTGTCCCCTTGCTTTCAGTCGCCCATGGTAGATAATGGATATGATATCTCGGATTATCGGATGATTGCTCCGGAGTTTGGAACCATGGAAGATATGGACAGGCTGATCCGGGAGGCAGGGGACAGAGGAATCAAGATCATGCTGGATCTGGTGGTTAATCACAGCTCCGATGAACATGAATGGTTCCGTAAAGCTCTGTCTGATCCCTTCTATCATGATTACTATATCTTTAAGGAATCAGACCATATCCCGAATAACTGGAGGTCTATCTTCGGGGGAACAGTGTGGGAAAAGGTTCCGGGCAGGGAGGAATACTATTACCATACCTTCCACAGGAAACAGCCGGACCTGAACTGGGAGAATCCCTCCCTGCGGAGAGAGGTTATCTCCATCGTCCGATGGTGGCTGGATAGGGGAGTGGCGGGATTCCGCGTGGATGCCATCACTTTCCTGAAAAAAGAAGATTATGCCTTCCAGCCGGAACCGGATGGTGTGGACGGCAGGGCAAGTCTCACCGGATTCGGATATGATGTGAACGGAATCGGAGCATTTCTCCGGGAACTTAGGGAGGAAGGTTTTGATTACAAACCTTGTCTTACCGTGGCAGAGGCCTATGGCGTAAAGGAGGAGCATTTCAGAGATTATATCGGGGATCAGGGGTACTTTGATCTGATGTTTGATTTTGAGGCGGCAGACCTGGATTATGAGGGAGACTGGCTCCATCCTACCCATTGGACGATCCGGGAATGGAAAGATAAGCTGATGAATTATCAGATGAAGATTCAGCCTTACGGCTGGTGTGCGACTTTCATCGAAAACCACGACCAGCCAAGGGCGGCTTCCAAATACCTGGGTGATCATGCCCGGGATCCGGAAGCGGTAAAGACCCTTGGAGCCATGTATTTTTTCCTTCGTGGGATACCTTTCATCTACCAGGGGCAGGAATTGGGAATGGTCAATTTCTGCAGGGAACGCATCGATCAGTTTGATGATCTTTCCAGCCATGACATGTGGCAGAGAGGATTGGCGGAAGGTCTTCCTGAGGAGAAGATTATGGAGTTGGTTAACCGGAGAAGCAGGGACCAGGGAAGGACTCCCTTCCCCTGGAACGGTGAGGAGCATGGCGGGTTTACGGAAGGAGAACCCTGGCTGGAACTGACTCAGGAGTATCCGGAGATCAATGCAGCCTCCCAGGAAGAGGATCCGGATAGCATTCTGTCCTTCTATAAAGAGATGATTGCCTTTCGGCAACATGGGAAATGGAGTGACTGTTTTATATATGGCAGCATCTCCCCCATGGAGAGTGATGACCAGGTAATCGCCTATATCAGGGAATACGAAGATACCAGACTATACTGCTGGTTCAGTTTCGCAGATGAAAACCTGGAGATCGAGTTGCCGGAAGGGTGCGGCGATGATAGCTGGCATACGGGAGAAAAACTGTGCCTTGAGAAAGGCAGACTAACTTTATTAGCCAGACAGTCCGTGATCCTGCGTCAGTATAAGCATTAAATAGTATAATCATTAAATTCAGTTATGAATTAACAACATAAAAAGGCATGATATTTACGTTATTTTGGTAAATATCATGCCATTTTAGTACGTTGGTTATCAAACTAATCTGTCCCGTAGATCAGAGTAAAACTTTCATAGTGGTCGTCCGTGTAATAGATCTGACCATCGTTTGAATAAACAATACGCTTGGTACCTCGTTTTTTTGCATTCATGGTGTCTATATCACACTCGTAATAGGTCCTTCCTTCCACATCCGGAAGTAGTCCCTCGTGGTTGCCAAAATAATCTCCGCCGATGGAGCAGTCTTCTGCATAATCATCCAGCCCGCCGCCAGTCCAGCCAAGAGAACGGGCTTCTTTCTTAGTGATAAAGTTATCCGGAAGTGTACCGTATTCTATGATATAGGTTGCCACATCCTCCTCGGAAGTGTAGTATCCGTCTTCTTCCAGGTAGGCATTATTGGGGTCATAGCCAATCTCATTGGTTGTGACCTCATAATTATCCCAGGACTCATGAATAACGGCACTTTGATAGGAATCATCTTCCGTGTAGGATTCGTAGCCGGCTTCTGTGCCGGATCCGGCAGGTTTAGAGTCAGCCTGTGGTTTCTCTTTACATCCGGTTATTAAAGTGCTTGCTGCCAGCAGCATACAGAGCAGGACAGCAGGAAGGTATTTGTTCCTTTTCATAGATAGTCTCCTTTATTATTAAAGAATGTCAGAATAATCATGATTTGAATCATCTTCAAAGCTAGTATAGCAAAAGGAAAAAAAAGGGTCAAGAATGCGAAAAACATACTGGAAAAATTTTCCATATAGTGATATAGTAAATTATCATTTTATTTGTCCCAGGAAAGGAGTGTATGCAGAACAATTTATCTTTTTCAGAATTTGTGGATTACATAAGAGAAAATATCAGAATCGGATGGTGGGAGAACCGGGAACTGGAGATACGCAAAGTAAAGAAGAACAATGGCTTAGAGCTGACCGCCCTATTATTTCCCAGGGAAGACATCCCTGCTA
>JBGVCE010000465.1:0-10324 GCA_045226235.1 Anaerobutyricum sp. | reverse complement strand
TCTTTGTGCAAGTACAATTAAATAGTCCAATGTGAGATAGTCAATCAAACTGTTATTCGTCTTCCAATAGTGTAAGAAAAAATCCCTGAATGTGGCGAATACCCACCTGTGATCATAGTCACAAGCCAATGAAAAATTGGCAAAATTCCCAGATGCAACGGACAAATGCAAATAATCCGGTCTTTTCACCGACCATACCGGGTATTCTAAGTATTTTTCTATTTCAGGACTTACACAGAAGAAAGTTGCGTCAAGCCACATTCCTCCATGTTCGGCCAACAATGATATCCTCAACAGATCAGCAAAATGTGTTCTTGATATAATTCCCTTCTCTCTTTTCTTTTCAACCCAGGAAGGTATATGGACATATTCCTTATAATTATCATCGGTTATTAATGTCACCGTATGATTCTTTGCATTCCGCCTAATGGACTCTATACATATCTTAACAATCTCTGGTGCTTGTTCCCATCCTTGCCACCAGCATATCCAGATATGATTCCTGTTTCTTTCATCATCCTCTGCAAGCGGTCGATCGAAGTCATAAAAATTAGTAAAATCCGCAAAAGTCTTGTCAAAGTATTCCAGCATAACTTCATGTTTTTTTAAAAGGCGTCTTTTAACAGCAGAAGTTTCTTTATATCCGTTACGTACACTTCGTTGAATATCTATTTTGGCTACAAAAGTGGTCAACGCATCTTTTACAGATGTTTCCCTTGCAATTTTAGTTGTTGCGTATAATTCTTCCACAGAGCGGTGTATTATTTTTTTTATTTTACTAATACCTTTCATAGGGCACCTCTCTTTTATCTTTATTTCTCATTAAGCTAAAGGCTATATGACGAAACTCAATAGGATGTTCTGTCAGGTTTTCCTACCAGGCGTACCTTGATACCTTTTATTGTACTGTAAACTCTGGCACAGTTCTTTTGCCCGAAGACCTGGAAAAACCTGTACATAATCTGCATCTTTCTTCTTCTAACGGGCGATTCATATAAAAAAGCTCCTACCCTCTTTTTGTTCTCTTCAAAGGCGTTTACCTGATCCGGAATAATATCTATCGAATCGCCTGTATCCAGTTCCTGATTTCCGTAATCATAATCCTGTGAGTGCTTCCCTGTGGCATTCTCAATCTTCCCACAATAAAGCCCAGTTCCGTCAAAGCCGTGATTCCGGGTCTTTGAGACCGTCGGGGAAATCACGCACATCCCCTTTAGATTTATATAGATAGACATAGAAACGTCTGCCATATGGGTATATAAAGGATCATCGTTTCCGGAAAGTGCATAATTGATATAGTCGCAACGGCGGCTGCAGACCATACGATCAAGAGCACCTGATTTAGCCGCATAGGTAAATCTTTTTCTGAGATACTCTTTTTCCAGTCTTTTCTGTGCTTTCAGATATTTCTCCTTCCAGTATCCGATTCCCCATTCGGAAACCGTAGCATACTGTTTCACTATATTGCTTCCTTCTGAGACCTTATAGGAAACCGGGTAAGTATAGCCGTTTATGGCAAAGACATCCTTATCTTTTTCATACAGATCCAGACATTTGTTCATGTATTCCAGAAATACGGGAGAAAACTCAAGGTCATCTTCCGCCATGATCCATCGGTCGTATTTCTCCATCAGTTCATCCCGCATGGTATCAATATTAGCCAGCGAACCTATGTTCTTTTCTCTCCTGACCACGTAGAAATTCGCAAAGACCGAGAAGTCTCCACGATCCAGGTAATCACATATTTTTCTGTATCCATCCCAGTGGGATTCCCTGATTGGATAATCCAAAGCAATATATACATCTGTATATTTTGCCCATGTATTTTTTTTCAGGCTTTCCATCTCCCGAATAAAGTGCCTGTCTCGGCATAAAGTCGGTATGTATATAGGTGCATATTTTGTCGCCATATTAATTCTCCATATTTTCTGCCAAGTTAATTAAAGATTTCATACTTTTCAAATTTATACAGCATCTCATCCCCGTCTTCATCATAAAGATGAAGGATATCGTTTATCTTCTTCAGCTTATTAGCGGTTTCTTCGTCCGATGATGCCCCGATTGAAATATAATATGCGATCTGGTACATGGAATTGGCACTGCTGACCTGATCCCCTTCCCTGAATCTCTCAAGGATCACTTCAACCTTGTCCATGGACTTAATAGTTTCCAGCCCTTCTACCCGGGCAATCTTTCCGGGTCTGACCACCGGGAAATATTCTCCGCCGCAATATTCGGTACAGGCAGAAAGTCTTCTGCTTTTTTCTTCCAGATAAGGCTGCTCCCTATGGAGTACAACATCGGCAAGGTATTCAGCTACGCTGAACCCACTGGTCAGTTTTTTCGTCATCCATGATCCTACACCATCCAGCCGGCAACCGAATTCCAAAGGGTAAAATGTGTGGTCACGATAGATCATCTGAATAAACCCACAGCCTTTTTCAGCCTGGATATTCCGGAACAGTTTCCTGACTTTATCATGTATGGTGGACAGATATTCTTCGCGAATATCCGGTTTTACCCTGTGCCTTGTATAAACAAACCGGTCAACATTATTAATGGTATATTTATAAAGCCCGGCAAATTCAAACAAAGATACTTTATCCTGATCAAAAATGTATCCTAGGCAGTACTCATCACCATCTATATACTCTTCAACAACAACTTTTCTTTTAGGAGATACTTCAAGAGCAGCGGCAATACCTTTTTTTAGTTCTTCCAAATCATTACAGATGCTGAATCCCTGAGATGCGAAGGAATCCGCGGGCTTTACGACCAGCGGAAATACCGGTCCATCCTGTCCGGACTTAATGGAAGATTCGGAAAACTCATAACATTTCGGAACAGTGAGACCTACGAGAGTACATTCTTTCTTGAATTCGCGTTTGTCCCTTGAACATTCCCAGGCCCGGTCAGAGGCATAGAACTCTCCGAAGAGCCGTAGAGATAATGCCCGTACATACTCAAGACATATATCATGATTTCCATTATATACACCGGTAACACCTTTCTCCTTGCAGGCATTCTCCAGCTTGTCCAGATCCTTGACATCAATCTGCCAATTCTCATCAGCCAATTCTTTGACAGGACTTGAATCTGATGGATGCATATCCGAGACGATGGTATATACTCCTATGCTGCGGGCATACTGAAGTATGTGTTTCGTAGAGGTGTCAATTCCGAGCAACAGTAATTTTTCCATATGTTCTCCTTGATGTCATCACTATTTTACGCCTTGAAAAATGCTGTCTGTTAAGAGATTATAACAATCATTTATATGAGTTCCCTGACTGCATTCGCTACTCTCTGCATATCCTCTACAGAATACCTCTGATCACACGGAAGCGGCAATATATTCTCGGTAAGGTCCGTTTCAATGTCCAAACCGGTATCAAGGACATTCGGCCAAAGTGTTGCCACATATATTTTTCTTTTTGCAAGACTTTTTTTGACAGGCATTCCATTCTGAACATAAAATGGATAGGCATACGGTCCAGGTGGACATTTCAGCTTTAATGAATTACTATCTCCCAGCACATTAGAAAGAAACAAAAAGTTTTCTTCTCTGCGACGTTTTGCCTCCTGATAATCAATGGCTCCAAGAATATTGTGTGTCAGCTTCGACATATAGCGGAGTTCTATTTCTTTGAAAGACTCATCATTATCATTAAAATAATCATAATAATCTGATGCACTATCTCCTTCAAAACGCCCTAAGACATGTTTCATTCTATCCATAGAAACGTCTACAGGAATCTTTTCCTGAAATTCAACATCTGTATATGCATATCCTCCATCCGGAACCCCAAAAAATTTCCTGCATGAATACAATGTATCTATCCCTTTTACAGGTCTTGCGAAAAAAGCCTGGGCGTTGTCAACTACAATATTCCCATATCTGTTTTTCAGACTAATCAATTGCTCCTCAGAGATTAAACCATAATAGTTTACAATATATACTACTTCTTCAGACTTTGTTTTTATATCCAGTGAAGGAAGAAATGTTCTGTCAATCCGGTACTCCTCAAAAGGAATCCTTTCACGTTCGAGCATTAGTTTTACTGAGTCACACAAAAAAAAGGGAAGATAGACCTTTTTATAATGTTTTGCTTTTATTATGTAAAGCAGTGCACATCTTGCATTATTAACTGCTGCCAGCTCCGGATAATATTCATTGGATATCAGCTTCTCCAGACCAAAATATCCACCAATTTCTTTTATATTTGTCATATTTACACCCTTTACCAAACTATTATCACACAAACAACATCCCGGGTTCAGATAATAATTAAGATGTGATCAATGTATATCGGTTCAACATATCCTGAATCTCTGGGACAGAATTGAACATCATGACGTCAATGATGGATAGATTCGGAACAAACTCCCCTCCAAACTGAGGATACACAATATCGTCTGTTTTCAGGAAAGACAATTCGATTCCGTTCTCCCGAAACTCTTCAAAATCATATAGTTCCGTTCCTCCAATGGAGTTGATGTACTCATCACCGCCAAGAACTCTGCAAATATCAAATATTCTGTACTGTCTTTTCAGCTCTTTGTCAGAATTTACTTCCGAGAAAAGAAGGATTTCCGTTTGGATACCCAGGTAGTCACAGACCAGTCTGTTAGATGCCACGTTATATTCGGCCAGATTATCATAATTCCCTGTCAGGAAATGTTCCAGTATTGGCATGACTTCCGAAAAATGAGGCGCTTTTCTATAAGAACATTCCAAGGCATAAATATTTTTTTTCACTGCCTCGATATCATCAGATATTTTGATTTCATCAAACCCTTTATTCTGGCTGACTTTCAGAGTCTTTACCCGAAAAAATCCAGGAGCGCCGTTAATCAGGATTCGATTTCTGATTCCCCATTTATTGTTTGAGTATTTAGCAGTATCATAGACCACATACTTATCTGCCAAGTTTAAAAGTTGAAAATAACCGATATATGGAAAAAAATAGGGTTGCATAATGCCGATTTTCATATTTGCTCTCTTTCATTAAACTACTATGATAATGTCGATGAGTTAACAATTATTACATTATATTCAGTAAATAAATCTATTTTTTGAAAATTCGATGATAAATCCTGAAGAGTTCCAGTTTCTTTTTGCCAAGGATTCGAAAAGCCATCAGTTTAATTTCGGCTTTAATGATCATATATACGCCTGGCTCAACAAATCGGTCAAGTGTCTGGAAAGCGCTTCTCCGGCTCCTTCCTCCATCATAGCGCAGCTTGAAGCCCTTCCTTCGGTCAATCGGCTGTCTGTTGTAATCATACGTGTCAGATACAATTCTTCCACATTTGGCCGGCTTTATTTTCTGACAGAAGATGCCCGTACCGTCAAACCCGTTATTCCTCACTTTGGAAACAGTCGGTATTGCCTGATACTTTCCGTTAACCTGCATATATACACCCATTGCGATGTCTGTCAGGCTCGTGAAAATAGGACAATACCTGTAAACATCCTTGTCATCCGGATCAATGCCCGCAACGCAGTTAATATAGTCGGATCTACGGTACCGGCTGAATTTATGATGCCTGATATTATAAGAAAAGTCACGAATCAGACACAAGTCTTCCTCTATCTCTTTACACAATACTTCATATTTGTTTTTCCAGAATCCTACTCCCCATGTATTACAAATAGCATTTTGTGTAATGATGCTGCAATGATTATCTGTCTTATATCTCACGGGATATGAGTAACCACTCACCGATATTACTTCAGGATCATCTCGAAAATAATCTAATGCTTTCAGCATATATTCAAGATAATTTTCGCTGAATTCAGTATCGTCTTCGATATATATGAACTGATCATAATTCTTAAGCACTTCCTGATAAAGGGAATCGGTATTTTTATCAGCACCGTAATTTGTGGATCTCTTGATCAGTTGAAAGCTTCGGAACATACTATAATCTCTTTCCATCAACTTCAATATTTTTCTGTATCCCGGCCAATGAGATTCTTTTGCCGGATAATCCAGGGCTATATATAGGTCCACATATTTTGCCCATGAATTCTTCATCAGACTGTCTAAACATTTTTCCAGGTGTTTATCCCGACAAAGCGTGGGCACCAGTATTGCTGTTTTGACATTTTTATAGCCATCATGTTGATCCATCATCACTTTCTCTTCCTTTCATGCAGCATGAATTTACACATTAATAAATCCAATAACTACTTGTTATTTATCGCATCCCTCAAAAAACAACTTTATGTACTTTTGAAGAGCATTATCTTTATAGGTTTCTTTGTCGAGGAGAGTTCCCTTCCGATCCCCTGTCTCAGTATAACCTGACAGACGTATTTTCTTCGAATCTCTATTTATACAGGCATTTTTTCCCCCTCCACATCTTATAGCTCCGGAAAACCCTGTTGCTGTCAGACTACCGGTCCAGTTTTCAGCATTAAGATTATAGATTAGGTCATTGATAAAATATATACCATATGATAAACCGGATTTCCCTCCTTCGATTCTAATCTGACTTCCATCCTTAAAAGTAAGATCCCCGTCTTCAATCCAGCAGCCTACATTGGTTGCAGAATCTGTATCAGAAATAATATTTACAGAGCAATCCTTTTCAAAAATGACATCTCCCTGAGCATAGAGAGCAATACTTCCGCCATCATCTGGTCGTGCGTCTCCTCCCGATACCTTTAACATCCCAGGACCGCTTACCATGAAAGTCCTGCCGGAATCCATATAGATACCAATATTTGAATATTTATCCCTACAAGGAGAAGCTTCAATCTCAAGAACAGCCCCTTGTTGGAGATTTATATGGAGGTTCCCCCAGGCAGCCATTACCATAAGAGAATCTGAATCCTGATCGTACTCCCGGCTTTTCAGGCTGCAGGACCCTTCAACTATAACAGTCAATGGGGTATTATCCTGTGAATTGTAACTTATGGCAGTTCCATCATTTTTCTGGCCTTTTGGAGGTATGATCTCAACATTATTAAGATAAAGGGTCCTAAGACTGTCGTCATACCGTATGTATCCTCCGTCCCGCAAAACAATACTCTTCAGATCCTGAAGCGATTCCGTTTTCTGGCTGTCTACTTTATATCCTGCGATATATAAGGTATATGAACTGAATGGTTCAGCATTTCCTTGCTGTGTTTCAGAATCCTCCGATTTGGGACTCTTTTCCCATACAGCATAGAGAGTCATATCTGAAGTAATATAAATAAAACTTCCGGCGGTATATTCCGCTTCCACCTCATCTCTCTTCGATGCCCAGCCCTGGAAACGGTATCCTTCCCGTGTGGGTACAGTCTCAGGGATCCATGATGCACCTACATCACACCACTGATTCGGAGGTCCGTTTGTCCCACCCATCAGATCATACTGCAGATAATAATAACGACCGGCATATTCCCATTCTTCAACCGGAATTTGTTCATATTCTGCAAAATCCTTTTCAATACCTACCCACTCATTAATCATCTCAACTTCGTGGGTGATCAGATCATTATATAAAGCTTCTCTTTCCTTTTTATTTTCTTCAAGTGTTCCTTTGAATTCCCTTAGCCCTAATGCTGCCTTAACGTACCGCCAGGACAGTTTACTGCGTTTGATTGCCTCGAAAGCATCTGATTTGCCGGCTTCTTTTTCAGCCCTGGACCAGAGATCATCGATCTCCTCTGCTTCATTTTCAGTTATAGAGAAAGTCTTTGTCATGGAACTATAAATAGACACATGTTTTTTCGTATTCTCGGTAATCTCATCAACAGCTTTCTTAATGTATTCTCCACCTTCTCCATAATAGTAGTTACAGAAATCCAGCATTTCTGCCTCATAATCACAGTAGGGGTCTTCCAGCAGCTTCGCTATAAGAAAAGATCTGAGCTCTCCGAATTCTGTATCACATTTATGAATATAATAGTTTCCTTCCTCATAGACGCCCTTTATCCCATGCTCATAAAAACACTGCAGATTTTTCTGCAAAACATGGAAATCAGGAAATATCCCCATAGTGCAGGCGTAATTAGTCGTGTAATCCCATATATACATTTTGTTCGAGATTCCGGACCATTCCTCAAGGTCCTTCATCAGTTCTTTGTTTTCCGGGCAGTCAGTGTCATCCATAGGATGGGAAAAGCAACATTCTAATGTACAGAGCCTGATTATAACATTATCTTCCGGCACTACAGCGGACGGAGCTTTGCGTGTATACATGTAGGCCAATGTATCAAATCTCACATTATCATAGCCTTTTTCTTTTACAGCACGTGCAATCCGGTTAACGAAGGTGATCATGGTCCCTGCATGGGATTCATTTGCACTGTCAAGTGCTTTGCAGGCATCACATTCACAAAAATCCTGATTATCAGCCTGAGACAAAGAGATGATCTGCAGGTCAGCTTTCATATCATGATCATTTTTTAGCAGCTCGAAGACCTCTTCAAGGACGATATTGTAAACCTTGTCATTGGTCAGACATAGCTGTCCTGGAACTCTTTTCCCCTCATGCAGCGCAAAATACTCCGGATGGCTTTCAAAATATTTGTCGGAAGAGCAGAAAACAGTTGAAAGTGTATGGCTGGAGCCGCCAAGATATCTGATATTGCCTCCCTGTTCCTGCGTCAATCCCCGGTAGGATTCACCATTCAGTTTGTTAACGAGTGAATACAATGGAGTCCAACCTGTGCGCCAGTCCGTTTCTCTGTATTCGAAATATGTATTGTATTCAATTTTTTCCCTGGGAAAAATAATCTTCCCGGAAGTTGATACCAGACCGGAATCCCAGGTATAGTATCTGTAACCACAAAAATCTTCCAGGAAGGTACAAACACCATATACTGTTCCCCGGCTGCCCGATCCATAAATAGCCAAACCGTTGCTGAAGGGGGCAATAATGTAGGAATCAGCAGCCTTTCCTGTAATCCCGGACGTATCATAGACAGAGGTTTCTCCGATACAGAATTTAAAGCCATCAAAAGGCTGATCATCCTTGATAATCGGGTACTCATCCCCGTCAAGAGCATACAGGTACTCTGACAGCATTTGTGCGGCATATACTTCTGTTTCAGAAGCGTCAGCAGAAATTACGATTGCATAATTGTAATTTGTTTTCGAATCTGTCGCCAAAAAAAACACTACAGAAAAAACTATACATACTACTACTATCGGAATTAGTCTGGATAATTTCATAACCGTCACTTCCTATTTGTTTTGCTCTTTTTGTCAATGAAAGAAAAAACCTTATCCCAATATGTTTCCGGATCAAGGAATGCCGCTTGGCCATGGCCGGCATCTTTACAAATATATAACTCTTTTGTGCAATCAGCTTCTTCGAATAGGCTGTAGGCATCTTCTACCGGAACAGTTGAATCTTTTTTTCCATGAATAAACAAAATCTGAATCCTACTCTTTCCTACGTGTTCAAGTGAAGAGGCCTCCTTCAGAGAATATCCTGCTGTCCGATCAGCGAACCAGGACATCAGCTCAGGTATGAGCCTTAATCTGAAACCTGCTTTACTCTTTAGCTTGTAGGACACATAATCCATGGCAGAAGAATAACCGCTGTCCTCGATGATTACTTTGACATTCTCCGGAAGCAAAGTATTATCTGAAAGTATCAATAAAGCAGCAGCGCCCATGGAGATACCATGCAGGATGATTTCTGCGTTTGGATCAATCTCTGCAATATAGTCAATCCATTTCAGGATATCTGATGCATAATAAAATCCCATGCCAATAAAATCACCGCTGCTGCTTCCATGGGCTCTGTTATCAGGCTGCAGTGTATTATATCCCTTTTCCCTGTAAATCCGGGCAAATTCGTTCATCATAGAATGGTCTGACCGATAACCATGAACGAGAATGACCCATCTGTGGGAATCTGGGGTTGTATTCTGAATAGCTTTTAGTTTAATTCCGTCTCCCGAAAGAATCTCCGGCCCTATCATTATGGGATATACTTCCTTCTCCGGCCGCAACAGGATCCAGGTGAGCAATCCGGCCCCCACAATTATTGCGAGGATAATCAGCAAGACAGCGGAGATAAGTCTAATACTGTTACATAATTTCATTATAGTCTAACTCATTAATCGTTCTTATTACTCGTGCGGGGTTCCCCACTGCTACTGAATTATCCGGAATATCTTTTACTACCACTGAACCGGCTCCGATAATTACATTATTTCCAATATTAACGCCACCTATAACCGATGCGTTAGCTGCTATATAAACATTATCACCTATTACAGGAAAATCCTTACCCATTCTTCCAATAACTACCCCTGGCCCAACTCTCAGATTTTTTCCTGCTTTTGAAGGACCAACCATGCTTAAGCAGTGTG
>JBGVCE010000464.1:0-2661 GCA_045226235.1 Anaerobutyricum sp. | reverse complement strand
AGGAGAAAGGTGGTAAAACACGGCCAGTCCATCAATCTTGGATGTTTTCGTATTGAATTTATTAAGACAAATCACAGCATCAGCGATGCTGCAGCTCTGGCTATCTATACTCCCGCAGGTGTGATCGTACATACCGGTGACTTTAAGATAGACTATACCCCGGTATTCGGGGATGCCATTGATCTGGGACGTTTTGCGGAGTTAGGTAAGAAGGGTGTGCTGGCCCTCATGTGCGATTCCACCAACGTGGGAAGGCCGGGATTTACTCCTTCCGAGCGGACCGTCGGAAAGACATTAAAGAATATATTTGAGGAGCAGAAGAACCACAGGATCATCGTGGCCACCTTTGCTTCCAATGTAGACCGGGTACAGCAGATTATCAACTGTGCCTATGAATTAAACAAGAAAGTAATCGTGGAAGGCCGTAGTATGGTGAACACCATATCTACCGCCGCTGAATTAGGATATATCCAAATACCGGAAAACACCCTGATCGATATCGAAGAGATGAGGCGCTATCCGGATGAACAGCTGGTGCTGATCACCACTGGAAGCCAGGGGGAAACCATGGCTGCCCTGTCCCGCATGGCCAACTCCGTGCACCGGAAGGTTTCCATCGTTCCGGGGGATGTGATCATCTTCAGTTCTCATCCGATTCCGGGAAATGAGAAGGCAGTGTCCAAGATCATGAATGAGCTGGCCAAGAAGGGAGCCAAGGTGATCTTCCAGGATACCCATGTGTCCGGGCATGCCTGTCAGGAAGAGATCAAGCTGATCTATACCCTGACCAAACCCCAGTATGCCATCCCTGTCCACGGGGAGTTCCGCCATCTGAACCGCCATAAACAGCTGGCCATGGAGATGGGGATCCCCAAGGATAATGTCATCATTCTTCATTCCGGAGATGTCCTTTCCCTCTCCAAAGATGAGGCGGAGGTTGTGGAAAGAGTGACTTCCGGAGGAATCTTCGTGGATGGCCTGGGTGTGGGCGACGTGGGCAACATCGTCCTGCGCGACCGCCAGAACCTGTCCCAGAACGGTTTGTTTATCGTTGTGGTGACACTGGACCAGTACAACAACATGCTCCTGGCCGGACCGGACATCGTCTCCAGAGGCTTTATCTATATGCGGGAGAGCGAAGATCTGATCCAGGAGGCCAAGCAGGTGGTTACCATCTCGCTGGAGCGGTGCAATGACAGGAACATCACCGACTGGAACCGGATCAAGAACAATATCCGGGATGACCTGAGTGAATTTATCTGGAAGCGGATGAAGAGACGTCCCATGATCCTTCCGATCATCATGGAAGTCTGACAGAAAGCAGAAAGTCCTTATGAAGAAAGAAAAAGAAGAAAAGAGAAAACAGCAGATTAGAGACATCATGAACAAAACCACGGAACTGAGGGATCTGATCCTGAATTCTGTTGATTATACCCGTTACCGGAGACAGCTTGAGGAACTGAAACAGTCCGAAGAACTCTACCGGAAGATGAACGAGTACCGCCTTAAGGCCCTCAGGATCCAGCTGATGGAAGATTCCGAAAAAACCTATGAGAAGACCCAGGAGCTCTACACAGAGTACAGTGATATCCTCAACGAGCCCCTGGTATCTCAGTTCATGATCACGGAACAGACCATCTGTAAGACCATGAGAAATGTGCAGAATCAGGTTTTCGAGGGGATTGATCTGGATATCTCCTATATGAATTAAAAAAGTCATTATACGAGGTCTAGAATATATGTTTAAGAAATTTCTGATCATTTGTATCAAAGCACTTGCCATCATATTTGTCATCCTGCTGCTGGCATTTCTCTTCCGGACCTGCCGGACCTTCGGATACAAAGTATTTTCCGACAGAGCCAAGGATGTGGAGGGGACCCCTATGGTAGTCCATGCCTACGTCCATGTGGACGAGGGGGAATCTCTGCTGGAGATTGGAAAAGACCTGGAGGATAAGTCCATCATCCGTGATAAGTATGTCTTCGCAGTATCCCTGCGCTTTATGGATGATTACGATAAGATTGGGGCAGGAGACTATGAACTCAGTTCTTCCATGAAACCTTCCGAGATCCTGAAGACCATGATCCGTAAGGAGGAAGACGGACAATGAACTACGAGGAACGTATGACTGATTTCATCCGGTCCCACTATGTGGACCGGGCTTCCGAAGCCTTAAAGGCCATCGAGCAGGAGGCATATGCCCATGATGTCCCCATCATCAGGATGGAGACCAGGGAGTTATTAAGAGTATTGTTAAAGATGAACAGACCGGAGAGGATCCTGGAAGTGGGAGCTGCCATTGGATTTTCTTCGGTCTTTATGGGTGAAAATACCCCGGATCATACCCGCATCACCACCATCGAAAACTATCCTCCCAGGATAGAGAGGGCCAGGGAAAACATCCGTATGGCTTCCATGGAGGATAAGATCACCCTGCTGGAGGGGGACGCCGCTGTGTGGTTAAAGGAGCTGGAAGGTCCCTATGACTTTATCTTCATGGATGCAGCCAAGGGACAGTATCTCCATTTCCTGCCGGATGTCACAAGACTCCTTGCCAAAGGAGGCCTTCTGATCTCTGACAATGTCCTTCAGGATGGTGACGTCATCGAATCCCGTTACGGGATCAGGCGAAGGAACCATACCATCCATGCCAGGATGCG
>JBGVCE010000463.1:0-5517 GCA_045226235.1 Anaerobutyricum sp. | reverse complement strand
CGAGATACCTCTCTCCTTCTCGATATCCATCCAGTCGGATACCGCATGTTTCGCCGTGGCCTTTCCCTTTACAGACCCCGCCTGGTTGATCACTCCACCATAGAGGAGGAATTTCTCCGTCAAAGTGGTCTTGCCGGCATCCGGGTGGGAAATGATGGCAAAGGTCCTTCTCTTCTTTATCTCATGAATCATATCTGACATGGTTTTATCCTTTCATGCTTCTGTATGAGCAAATGAATTATCTATGATACAACTGTGAGTCATTTATTGAATCGGTATCGATCAAATCTGATGACACACACGGCACCATTATACGCCAAAGACCACTTAAAAATCAATAGGAATCTTGCAGGAGTTATCGGTCTGACGTCAGCTTTTATTTGGAACCCATCGTTTTTTGTCTCATGCCCTCATATCTGCGACAATTATTTCCACAAGTTTCCAAGGATTTATCTGTGGAATCATTTGACCGGACCCTCTCTTTTGGAGTATTATATAGGTAGATTATTATGTGCTTTTTGGGCGATAAATGAAGAGGTAATAAGAATGTTTATTCTGAGCAAGGAAAATCTTACGGATTATCTCAAATTGCATATGCCTAACATGGACTATTCCAAGCCCCTGATTATGTCCGCCATCGGAGAAGGATCCGTGGAGGAGGATGGAGACGGCTATATTAACTTCGTCTTCCGTGTCAGTGACGGTAACACTAAGCTGATTATCAAACAGGGCAGACCCCAGGGACGTGTCGTCACAATCGACAGTCTTCCTGTCAACAGGACAGAGCTGGAGTATGAGTCCATGAAGTTCCGCAGCGCCATCGTGCCGGAGTATATCCCCAAGGTCTACTTCTTCGATAAGGAGAACTATGTCCTGGCCATGGAGGATGTTTCCCACTTAAGCATTATGCGTTTTGCCCTCAACAAGCATAAGATCTTCCCTAAGTTTGCAAAACAGGCCGCAGAATATCTGGCCAAGACCCATTTCTATACTTCTGAGTATTATCTGGATTCCAAAACTTTCCGAGATATGACCATTCATTTCATGAACCATGGCATGAGGAATATCTTTGATACCCACGGGTTCATGTTTAAGGAATTTCCGGAGCAGAGCCAGGGCGGCGATATCGATCCCCGCTATATGTCCTTTGTGGAGAAGATGGTCATGGATCCCCGGGTCATCATGGAGAGAAAGAAACTCCGACATGATTACATGTCCAAGACGGACGTATTCATCCACGGTGATTTCCATACTTCCAATGTATTTGTAGGGCCGGAGGAACTGAAGGTAATCGATATGGAATACACCTTTGCCGGACCGCAGGGTTATGATATCGGTTACATGGAGGCCCAGCTGATGAGCCAGTACCTCTGTGCGAATTTCCGTGAGTTCCCGTCAGAAGGGGACCGCTGGAACTTCAGAAATTATATGATGAGCTGTATCCGTGATTTCTACACTTGCTATATGGATGTATTCACACAGTGCTGGAAGGAAGATGCCAAAGATTTCTACCGGAATGACACCTTACTTCTGGAGGATATCAAGCGAAATGTTCTGAGAGAGATGGCAGGTTTCTGTGCCAATCAGAATCTTTCCAGAACCGCCGGAGACATCGGATTCCCGGAGTACGATATCATAAAAGATATGCGTGATCAGGGCCATGCCATCGCCATGTCAGTGATGGCGGATATCCGAATGCTACAGAACCGCTATTACTACCGCTCCATCGATGATTTCATCCAGGATATCACAGAGGTGGAGGATTCTTACAAGTTAATTATGAAAAGGGATCATTGATTCCCACTAACCTATCAGACAGACAGGCTTCCCATAAACCGGAAGCCTTTTCTTTTTTGATATTCTTGTACCCTAAAATCCTGTTTTGTGGTATGATATCAGATGTGATTGTTTATATAGAAAAGATCAAAGAGGGAAAACGTATGAAGATTGGATTTAGTAATGAAAAATATCTGAAAATGCAGTCGGAGCATATCCTGGAACGGATCAAGACTTTCGATAATAAACTTTATCTGGAGTTTGGTGGAAAATTGTTTGATGACTATCACGCCTCCAGGGTCCTGCCGGGATTCCAGCCGGATTCCAAGCTGCAGATGCTCCTTCAGCTGAAGGAACAGGCTGAGATCGTTATCGTCATCAGTGCCGAGGATATCGAAAATAATAAGGTCCGGGGCGATTACGGAATCACTTATGATCTGGATGTGTTGCGATTGATCGATGTCTTCCAGGGATTTGGCCTCTATGTGGGCAGCGTCTGCATAACAAAATACGGAAAACAACCTTCTGCAGAACAGTTCCAGAAGCGTTTGGCGGAATTAGGCATTAAAGCTTATCTCCACTACAGTATCCCTGGGTATCCATCCGAGGTTTCCCGAATCGTCAGTGACGAAGGATACGGAAGAAATGAATATATCGAAACCACAAAACCCCTGGTAGTCATCACCGCACCGGGCCCCGGCAGCGGAAAGATGGCAACCTGTCTCTCTCAGCTCTATCATGAATACAAACGTGGTGTGAAGGCAGGCTATGCCAAGTTTGAGACTTTCCCCATCTGGAATCTTCCCCTGAAGCACCCTGTGAACCTGGCTTATGAGGCTGCCACCGCCGATCTGAATGATGTAAATATGATCGATCCTTTCCACCTGGAAGCCTATGGAGTCACCACGGTAAACTATAATCGTGACATCGAAGTATTCCCTGTGGTGAATGCCATGTTTGAGCTTATCGCCGGCACCAGTCCTTACAAATCCCCCACGGACATGGGTGTCAATATGGCCGGAAACTGTATCATCGATGACGAGGCTTGCTGTCAGGCATCCCGTCAGGAGATCATCCGCCGTTACAACAAATGTCTCTGTGATATGAAACGTTATGGGGAGACCAGGGATGACAAGTCCAAGCTGGAGATCCTGATGAAACAGGCAGGAGTCACCTTCCAGGATCGGGCTGTCATTGGTGCCGCTTTAAATAAAGAAGAAGAAACAGGTCATCCGGCAGCTGCCATCGAGCTGCCTGACGGAACCATCGTCACCGGCAAGACCAGCGACCTTCTGGGTTGTTCCGCAGCGGCATTGATGAATGCCCTGAAAACCATGGCCAACATAAACGATGAAGTAAAACTTATCTCTCCCGGAGCCATTGAACCCATTCAGAGCCTGAAGACAAAATATCTGGGCAGCAAGAATCCCCGTCTTCACACAGATGAGATTCTCATTGCCCTGTCCTCTTCCGCCGCCACTAATCCTTTGGCGGAACTGGCCCTGGCCCAGCTCCCCAATTTAAAGGGATGTGAAGTCCATACTACGGTACTCCTCTCCTCAGTGGATGAACAGACCTTTAAGCGTCTGGGGGTAAACCTCACCAGCGAACCCCGCTATGAGGTGGACGGGTTCTATCATAAGCACTAAATACATAAGCTTTAATCTAAGACACCAAAACACAAAAGCGGTCACTCATAGACTTTGATGAGGCGGTACCCTGTGCGGAGTTCTCTTCGAAAGTGGTGGAAAACACTTTCTCAGAGAAACCCACGCACAATCCGCCTACCTTAAATCTATGTGTGACCGCTTTTTTTATGGTTCCTATATAACTCTTTTTAAAAAATATGCTCTTTTAGCCTGTTTAAGGCTTCCTGAACTCTCTCGTATGGCAAGGCCAGGTTCATCCTGATATGGGTTGGACCTCCGAAGGCCACCCCGTCCTGCCAGCCTACTCCCAGATCCCAGCCGGCATGAAGCAGGTCTTCGATTTTTTTATGGTTTTTCTTACACCACTCCCCTGCATCCAGGAATAACATATAGGTCGCTTCCGGTCTGGTGACATCCACCCCGTCAAAGTGTTCCTGGATGAAATCAACCGCATAATCTACATTTCGGCTTAACACTTCCCGGAGTTCCATCAGCCATTCTTCACCGGTATCCCGATAGGCCCCGATCAAGGCATGCATGGAAAGGACATTCATACTGTTATAGTGGGTACGGTCAGAGTGGCTGCGAATCCGTTCTCTCATCTTTTTATCGTAAATGATATGGTAGCTGCCAATCAGCCCGGCAAGATTAAAGGTTTTGCTGGGTGCATATAATGCCACCGTATGGTCTTTGGCGTAGGGACTTACCATCTGAAATGGGATGTGTTTATTATCATATAGGAGAAGGTCGGACCATATCTCATCGCTGATGACGGTAACCCGGTTCTCCTCGAAGACAGCTGCAGCCTGCTCAAGTTCCTCCCTGTTCCATGCCCTGCCGGTAGGATTATGAGGAGAGCAGAACACTGCCACCTTGATGTGATGCTCCTTTATCTTTGCATCCATATCAGCATAATCCATGCGATAGATGCCATCCTCGTCCTGCTTCAGCTGACTGTGGACGATATGGTATCCGTTTCCTCGCAGAGATCCGGTAAAACCGATATAAGTGGGATTATGAACCAGGATGCTGTCCCCAGGTTCCGCGTAGCATCTCACCGCTGAGATTACACCCCCCAGCACACCGTTTTCATAGCCGATGTATTCTTTTTTCAGGTCTTTCATCCCATTATGCTTTTCCTGCCATCCGATGATAGCATCATAATACTCTTCCCTGGGGGAGTAATACCCAAACAAAGGATGTTTTGCCCTCTCTATGATGGCTTCTGTGATGGAGGGTGCCGTGGGGAAATTCATGTCCGCTACCCACATGGGGATAAAGTCATACCCATCTTTTGGCTTGGTAGGAGCAATCCCCCAGCCTCCCACCTCATCAATAGCTGCCGCATCCATCCCATGTCTGTCTATGATGCTGGTAAAATCGTATTTCATAAGTGTCGTCCTCGTCTGTTTTTATTCAGTTCATTCACGGAAGGATATCCGTACGCTTCTTTGGCTGATCTCACTGCCCGAAGGATTGCTTCGCTCATCACCTCCGCTGCCAGGGTACCCACCAGATCCTGGTCTCCTGCCACCTGTCCCACGGAAACTGCATAGATGCTGTCACCGTCCGCGCTGGTGTGGACCGGTCGAATGGACCTGGCATAGCCATCCTGGGCCATACCGGCGATCTTACAGAGCTGTGATTTCTGGAATGCCGCATTGGTGATAACCACTCCGATGGTGGTATTTCCCACAAATTTATTGTCAATGATATCGATCTTTTCATACATGACATCTTCTGTCTTATGGAAGGATTTCTTGTCATCGGATAAAAGGCCGGCAACTTTCTGTCCGGTCTTCCAGTCATAGATGTCCCCAAGAGCATTTACCGCCACAACGGCCCCAACCTTAAGCTCCCCGATCTGAACCGCATAGGAACCGATACCGGACTTCATGCAGGTCTCCATCCCTTTGATCTTTCCCACGGTAGCTCCGCATCCGGCCCCGTAGTTTCCATCCCGGTAATTGGGAGCTTCCATGGCCAGCCTGGCAGCCTCGTAACCCATATTCGGGCCGGGTCTTGTAAAAGGATCCCCCACTGTAAGATCAAAAAGGTCTGCCTGGGCAACCAGAGGAACCTTTGTCACACC
>JBGVCE010000462.1:0-6373 GCA_045226235.1 Anaerobutyricum sp. | reverse complement strand
TCAATCTATTCAGTAACAATTCTATATCATTTAAACAACTTTATAATATGAGCTATCGTATAGATTCTATCATGAAATCAGGAATGTGGAGGTATCTTTGTTTAGCTTTTTTCTACTTGTCATCGTATTAATACATAAATCTATCATGCAGAGAGGGAACAAATCAGATGAACAAGGTCTTGATAAAGAATAAACAAAAAAGTTTGTTACGATTAGCCAATAATCAGAGTAAGACAAAACTTGAGGAAATACGGGAACGAGGTGTCCTGAGAGTGGGGACAGCAGGGGATTACCAGCCCATGTCTTATCTTGATCCTGAAACAGGCTGTTATGTAGGATTTGATGTGGAATTGGCGGAAGACCTTGCAGGGAGCCTGGGTGTTGAAGTAGAGTATGTAGAAACGTCCTGGCCTACCTTGATGGATGATACGTTTGCAGGAAAATTTGACCTGGCAGTCTGTGGCATTACCATTACTGATGCCCGAAAAGAACAGGCGCTGATGTCTGATGGTTACTTTGAAAACGGAAAGACGATTCTTTGCCGTGTTGAGGATGTTGACAAATACACAAGCCTCGAGGCAATCAACAGGCCAGAGGTACGTGTAATGGAGAATCCGGGAGGGCTGAATGAGCAATTTGTCCGTGAAGCCCTGCCGGAGGTAAATCTAACGATCCATGATGTCAATCAGGAAATACCAGGTTTGGTTGCCTCAGGCCAGGCGGATGTTATGATTACAGAAATCATGGAGGCCGGATATTATGCCGGACAGGATGACCGGCTAGCTGCACCTCTTATCCATGAACCATTTACCCATGGGGAACTAGGCATCCTCATGCCAAGAGGGTCGGAAGATCTGCTGAAATATGTAAATGAATTTTTGGGAAAAGAGAAAAAGTCCGGAAGAATCGATGAACTGGCTGAGGATTACTTCTTCAAATATACGGATGATGATGTATTGACACCGGTGGCATAGGTTGCTTCGGATCACTTTGGATATGAAAAAAGGGGACTGTTTAAAGCAGTTCCTTTTTGTATTTCTGAATCTATGATATACTAGTCGAGAAGCTTGGCTGAAATTGTAGCAGAAGACCGGGCAGGACAGGCAGGAGGTATAGCCATGAAAGATAGAATCAGGGAGATGTATACGAAGAAGACAATGTCTCCCGAGGATGCGGTAAAGATTGTGAAGAGTGGGGATACTGTCTTTTTGGGCATTACCAGCAGTACAGCTGACGCACTATGTGATGCCCTGGAAAAAAGAGCTGATCAGCTCGAGGAGGTTACCCTCACCTCCTCCCATGCACTGGGTTCATCCACTCTGGTCTCAAAGCTCGATAAAAGGGCTTTCCGTGTGGTCAGTTGTTTTCTGGGACCATGGGAGAGGGCTGCAGCCCGAATGGGTTCAGTGGACTATACCAGTATTCACCTGAGCCAGATTGATATCTGGTGCAGTCAGGTCGTACCGCCCGATGTGGCTTTCCTGGAGGTCTCCCCACCGGATGAGGAGGGGTATATGTCTTATGGATCTTCAGGGGTGAGCTTCTTTGATCACATCAGGGAATCGGCAAAAATCATTATCGTCCAGATTAATAAAAATGCCCCCTGGGTCTATGGGGACCGGAACAAGATCCATATCAGCCAGGTGGATATTGTAACTGAGGCAGACCGACCTCTTCCTACCATCGACCAGAATAATGCTGATGAGGCTGTTCAGACCATTTCATCCCACATCATCGACCAGATACCTGATGGAGCCTGCATTCAGCTGGGTCTGGGAAATGTTTCTTCTACGGTAGGTCTGGGTCTTGGTAATAAAAATGACCTGGGCATCCACAGTGAACTGATGACGGACTCCCTCATGCATCTGATGAAATCCGGGGTGGTCACAAACCGCTATAAAAAATTTAAAAAATGGAAAAGCGTAACTTCCTTTGCCTACGGTACGGAAGAATTATACCGCTTTATTGACCACAATAAAAAAATGTACTTCCTGCCCTACACCGTGGTGAATGATCCGGTGGTGATAGCAAAAAATGATAATTTTATCTCTATCAACACCGCCTTCTGCATCGACCTTTACGGGCAGGTATGTGCGGACAATCTGGCAGGAAAACAGTTTAGTGGCACAGGTGGCCAGGTAGATTTTGTAAGAGGTGCCCAGATGTCAAAAGGAGGGAAATCCTTCATGGCTGTCACCTCAACCAACACCAATAAGAGAGGAGAGAGACAGAGCAAAATTGTGTCTCAACTTCCCAAAGGGAGCCTGGTTACAACAACCCGGTCTGACGTTCAGTACGTGGTGACAGAATATGGCTGTGTTGATCTAAAACCCCTAACCATGGGGGACCGGGCAAGAGCATTGATTTCCCTGGCTCATCCTGACTACAGAGAACAGCTGAAAGAGGAGGCCAAGGCTTTGGGAATTCTTTCCTGACATTGAAGAAAACGTATCCCAGGATGGAGTTGTTGATTCCTGCCTGGGATACACCATATATTTTCCAAAGTTCCTCTTGCAGATTATCATTGTGTTGTATTATAATATGTTAGTAGTTTCTAACTGATTTTTATGCCTATAACAGGCATATTTTTTTAAAGAATAGGTTAGCAATATCTAATTATAGTAAGGGTTGTAGAATATGAGTACTATATACCAGACATACATTTCGGATAGGTTTTGGTGGGCATGTGATATCCCGGGGAATGTTGGTTGGATTACTTATACTGTCTGCGCATTCAGGGAGGTTTGGAAGAAGAAGGATCCATACAATGTGGCAACTGTTATCCCTGCTATCTTTATGCTGGCTGGAGTATCAGAATTGATGAGCGAAAGGGTTTTCGGCCTTGATCGTATACTCACCGGTAAGATGCTTTGCCGTGGATTTGGATCGATGGTTATTGGAGGAATTCTGGGAATTCCACCGGCCTTAGTTGGGTTAAAAAAGGGGAATAAACATGCGTCATTACTGTTAGGAGGCTCCTTGTTGTGTGCTATCTTTGCAGGGGTATTGTTAAAAAGTTATAAGAAAGAACAAATACAAAATATAAAATTATAAATACCACGAGGGAGGAAAGAATCATGTTTGAACTGCTAGAAAAGATCAACTGGAAGAAAGTCGGAACATTTGCAGGAGCTTTAACCCTGTTAGGGAAGTAGCTTCCGGAGAAGAGCAAAGAGCGCTTTCCGGAAGAGCCCTCAACAAGAAATATAAAGAGCGGCTGATTCAGAAGATCTTGATGTGGTCAGGCTGCCGGATCTTTCTTCCAAGATCTATATGTGCCTTACGTATGGGAATAAAGTCATTATCCTTTCTTAGGAAAGGACTCATCTCTTTAAAAAAAGGCAGGTTGGAAGTAGAAGTGCTGGATGCTACAGCAATTACTGTTTCCATAATCCGTGGAGATTATAGTACTGCAGGATCGGTCATGATGCTGCTCGAGATCGGGGAGATACTGGAAGAATGGACACATAAAAAATCGGTGGAAGATCTTGCCCGCACCATGAACATTAATGTAGATAAGGTATGGCTGTTGTCGGAAGATGAAGATAAAGAAATCCTCGTCCCATGTGACCAGATACTGGAGAATGACCGTATCCATATTCATATGGGAAATGTCATTCCCTTTGACGGCTTTGTGGAATCGGGGGAAGCTATGGTGAACCAGGCATCTCTAACCGGGGAACCCCTACCGGTCTGTAAAGCAGAAGGCAGCTCCGTCTTTGCCGGGACTGTTGCGGAAGAAGGATCCATTGTCATCCGCGTGAAACAGGGTGCAGGGGGAGCCGATATGAGAAGATCATTACCATGATTGAGGAATCGGAAAAGCTTAAGTCAAACCTTGAAAGCCGGGCTGAACGGCTTGCTGACCGACTGGTTCCTTACACTTTTCTGGGGACCGGTCTGGTGTATGCTTTGACAAGAGATGTGACAAGGGCACTTTCCGTCCTTATGGTTGATTTCTCCTGCGCTTTAAAACTGGCTATGCCCATATCCGTACTGTCAGCCATCCGGGAGTCCGGAAAGTACGGCATAACTGTAAAGGGAGGAAAATTCCTGGAGTCAGTAGCAGAAACGGATACCGTTGTATTTGACAAAACGGGCACTTTGACCAAGGCAGCTCCCAGAGTTGCAGATGTAGTTGCCTTTGGAAACTGGGATCCACAGGAAGCGTTGCGCATAGCTGCCTGTCTGGAGGAACACTTTCCTCATTCGATCGCCAGGGCAGTTGTGGAAGAAGCTGCTGCCAGGGACCTGCATCATGAAGAAATGCATTCAGAGGTAGATTACATTGTTGCCCATGGCATCTCAACTTTTATCGAAGATAAAAAAGCCATTATAGGCAGTTACCACTTTGTGTTTGAAGATGAAGCCTGTAAGATACCCCGTGGACAGAAACAGAAGTTTAACTCGCTGCCCACCCAATACTCCCATCTCTATCTTGCGGTGGAAGGGAAGCTTGCTGCCGTGATACTGATTGAAGACCCTCTTAGGGAAGAAGCCTCTGATGTAATTTGTGGTCTGAGAAAGGCTGGTTTTTCCCGGATTGTGATGATGACCGGGGATAGTGAAAGAACGGCCGCCACCGTGGCAGAGAAGATTGGCGTAGACTCTTATTATTCTGAAGTGCTGCCTGAAGATAAAGCACGTTTTGTAAACGAAGAGCGTAAAAAGGGACATCATGTCATGATGATTGGTGACGGGATCAATGATTCCCCGGCGCTGTCCGCAGCGGATGTCGGTGTAGCTATCAGTGATGGAGCAGCGATTGCAAGAGAAATTGCGGATATTACCCTTGGAGGAAATGACCTCTATTCACTGATTATATTGCGTCAGATCAGCAAATCATTGATGAGACGAATCAGAAAGAATTATCGATCTATCGTAAGCATCAATTCCTCTCTGATCGCATTGGGTGTTGCAGGAATAATACAGCCTACAACTTCAGCTCTTTTTCATAATGCAACAACACTTGCAATCGGAATGAAGAGTATGACTGATTTACTGTGAAAAAAATGAAATCGAAAGGATGAATAAGATATGAAACAGCATAAATTCTGGGCATGGGCAACCGTTGTCTGTTTTTTAATGACCATGATGACCGGATATAAGAAGAAATAAGGAAATATGAAAAAATGATAACAAACGCCTTCCCTGTTTGTTTCAGAGAAGGCGTTTATTATCACTTTATGGTTAGATAAAACTAACTAATAAGGTTTTAGATAGAAAAAGGATGGTGATTTCATGAAAGAAAAGAAACAAAGTGATATTGCTGTGCTACTTGGGTATGCAGGTAATTACAAAGGACTGACTTTTTTAGGCCTTGGTCTTTCAGCTGTTGCCATGGTCCTTGGCATGGCCCCCTATATCTGCATCTGGCTGGTGGCAAGGGATCTGATTGCTGTTGCGCCAAACTGGACTTTAGCCACAGGGATTGCAGGTTACGGGTGGATGGCCTTTGGATTTGCTGTGGTAGGAATAGCGGTATATTTTGCCGCACTGATGTGCACTCATCTGGCTGCTTTCCGCACAGCTTCCAATATCCGTAAACAAGGTATGGAACATTTGATGAAGACCCCCTTGGGTTTTTTTGATTCGAATGCTTCCGGCCTGATTCGCAACCGGCTGGATGGTGCTGCCTCTGAGACAGAGACTCTTCTGGCTCACAATCTGGCGGATATTGTCGGCAGCGCTGCTATGTTAATCTCCATGATCATCCTGATGTTTGTATTTGACTGGAGAATGGGTGCTGCATGTCTTTTATCGGCAGTCATTTCGATTATAGCTATGTTTACCATGATGGGCGGTAAAAACGCGAAACTCATGCAGGAATACCAGGCAGCTCAGGATGTGATGAGCAAGGCCGGCACGGAATATGTACGAGGGATTCCGGTAGTCAAAATATTCCAGCAGACAGTTTATTCTTTTAAGGCTTTTAAACAGGCTATCGAGGATTACAGCGCTAAAGCCGAACATTATCAGGGGGACATCTGCTGTTTGCCTCAGTCCGTGAACCTGACATTTACAGAAGGGGCATTTATCTTCTTGGTTCCTGCTGCATTGCTGTTGGCACCGGGGGCCCTGAGGGCAGGAAACTTCGCAGGATTTGTAACAAACTTCGCTTTTTATGCGGTGTTTTCTGCAATCATCTCCACGGCTCTGGCCCGGATTATGTTTGCATCCAGTGGAATGATGCTGGCAAGCACGGCTCTGGCCCGTATTGATCAGGTCATGAGCGCGCCGGTGCTTAAAATGACGGATAACCCGCAGACTCCCTTGGGCAACAGTGTGGAATTCAAAGATGTAAGCTTTACTTATGCAGGTTCCGAAATGCCTGCCCTGGACCACGTTTCTTTCCATGTGGAATCAGGACAGA
>JBGVCE010000461.1:0-3784 GCA_045226235.1 Anaerobutyricum sp. | reverse complement strand
ATAGATGATATTCTCATCATTCTCGGAAATCTTTGTCTTGGCACCTTCCTTGACATTTTTGCCATAGGGGAATGCCAGATAATCTTCTTCTGTGATGCCACCCAGCACCTCAAGGTACTGGCCGTTTAATGTTTTTCCTGTCTTGATGTATTGCTTCTCAAGCCGCTTATTCTTCCCGGCTTTATAAACATAGTTACCGTCGCTGTCTGATCTGACGTATGCCTTCTGAAGATAGATGGTTCCCTGATCTACGGTTCCCATAGATTTCGAAGAATACTTGATATTGACACTGTCCCCGGGATTCAGTCCTTCTGCATTCTCAATATAAGCAACGATAGGATAATAGGAACTGTTGGGGTTTCCTTCCACACCCATATCAGTGGAATTTACAGGATAATCCGAGATTTCTTTGACGATTGCCTCGTATTTCTCCTCTGTATCCCAAGTGGTACAGGTGATGGTTCCCCCGATCTTAATGGTTTCCAGATCCATCTCATTAATCTGTGTCTTCACATAGATACCGTCATCCGCACGGACCACGATTGCCGGAGAATCGTCAGTTGGAAGGGTATCCAGAGTGCAGGCTGTATCCACCTTACCGGCTATCTTCGCCTTGATAGTAGCAGCCTCCACTTCCTTTTTTGCCTCCTCATAGCTGATCTTAGCCTCATTCAGCTCCGTCTTGGCATTGGCGATTTCTTCTTCTTTTTCTCCAATGGCTTCCCTCAGTTCAGCCGCTGTGTAGGTCTCTTCATCATCAGACCCTCCACCGCCGTAACCGCCGCCATTGCCGCCATTGCCGCCGTTTCCTCCATTATTTCCCCCGCCGGAGTTTTTCTTTTTCTTCACCTTCAGGGTCATGGAGGCTTTCTTATCATTAACAGTAACCTTAACCTTGATCTTCTTGGCTGTCTCGTCGGAGGATACATACAGAGTTCCCCCACTCATGTAGGTACTCTTGGATTTATTCCCGGTTACCTTCCAGGACGCCGTAACCCCCTTCACATTCTTTCCGGTTACCAAAGCCTTAAACGCATAGTTCTTCCCGGTGGTCACCGTCTTCTTTTTCGGACTGATCTCCAGCTTGGAAATCGTAATCAGAATGCTCTTAAGATCTGGTATGGTATACTTTGCTTTCTTAGAGATTGTTTCACTAAACCTGGAATTCGGTGTAATGGTGATGGTTGAGGATGGCTTATCCGGTGCTTTATCATAGGCATCCAAGGTGTCGTACTCTTTAAACACCGCATAGATTCCTTTATCCATCAGTTTGTTGATCAATGTTCCGTCGATTGGAATGGATTCCTTCTCAATCTTTTTAATTGTTCCGGTCTTAGACTTGGGATCCGGGACCTCCACTTCCACTTCTTTTTTGACCAGAAGAAAAACATAGGGTTTCTTGGCGCTTTTTCCGTCTCCGGAGCTGTATTTTCCACGCTGGTCTAAGGAAGTGATGGTCTTGGATGTCGGTATATCCTTCTTCTTTTCCTTATCATCCGGATCTTCTTTCTTTCCGGTATCTTCCTCCTGGCTGGAGCCTTCTTCCTCAGATGAGGATCCTTCCTCCTGACTGGAGCCTTCCTCCTCAGATGAGGATCCTTCTTCCTGGCTGGGCCCTTCCTCCTGACTGGTATCTTCTTCCTTCTCAGTACTTGCCGCTTCTGAACTACCTGTATCTGATTCGGGAGGATTGGTCTCATTTTCTGCTACCAGAACAGCACCGTCGCCCTTGGTAAGTGATACTTTATATGGGAAAGCCAAAGCCTGATCCGACAGACCTTCTATGGCTCCTTTTGTCTTTGTTCCTTTTAGTTTCTGCAGTTCTTTCTGCAGGTTCTCAATGGTAAGTGTGGAGGATTTAATCTGGAGTTCCTGCAGCTGCAAGTCCAGTTCCTGCTCCTGGACATTGTATTTCAGAAGATTATCGCCCGGTTTGACCGTATCTCCGGTTTTGACATAGATCTTCTCCACTTCTTTCCCACTGGTAAGCTGAACAGACTGCACGTAATCGGATATCAGAGTACCGGTCAGGGAAGAATCATCCTCCCACCAGCTGGCAGAGTTTAAAGTTGATACAGCAAAAACGTCTACCTTCTTCTGGGTTTTGTCATTATAGTACATAACCCCGCCGACAACGGCAGCGATCAGAGCCAAAGGAATCAGGACCATCATGACAATCTTTTTGACTTTCTTATTCTTCGTTTTCTGCCCCTGCGGTTCCGGTGTCTGATCCGGATTCTTCTTCCTGAAGAGGCGCTTTAACGGATTGTTCATTCTGTTCTGCCTCCTTTCTCTTTCTCTCTACATCCTCAGCGATCTCACCATCAAAAATGTGAAGTACTCGCTTGGCATGAGATGCGATATTCGCATCGTGGGTAATCATAACCACAGTCACACCTTCATCATTTAACTGCTTGAACAGTTCCATAACCTGTATTCCGGAATGGCTGTCCAAAGCTCCTGTGGGCTCATCCGCCAGGATAATCTTGGGATTATTAACCAGAGCTCTCGCAATGGCCACCCTCTGCTGCTGCCCACCGGACAGCTGAGTCGGTTTAAAATGAACACGTTCTTCTAATCCAACCCTTTTTAATGCATTATAGGCGATCTGCCGTCTTTTTCGAACAGGGTATCCTGCATAGCTTAAAGGGAGTGCCACATTATCAAGGGCTGTCATCTGAGACAGAAGGTTAAAACTCTGAAAGACAAAGCCCAGGGTCTTAAGCCGCAGATCCGACAGTTGATTCTCATCATAATTGACAATATTTTCTTCTTCCAGATAATACTCGCCTTTAGTAGGGCGGTCCAGACATCCTATGATATTCATCAGAGTCGTCTTTCCGGATCCGGAGGGCCCCATGATTGCCACGTATTCCCCCTCCTCCACGGAGACATTGACATCCTTAAGCACCGGCACCACGATCTTGCCCCGCATATAGTCTTTATAGATATTCGTTAATCTCAGAAGCACTCTTATACATTCCTTTCATCCTGGGAGTTGTGAGGATCAGTCTCCTCCTTCCATAAACTCACCTGGAGCATCATCGGTTTCCATATATTCTGCATCATCACCGGACTCATCCGCCGGCATCTCCTCCGAGAAGTCTTCGTCCCCGAAATCCTCCTCATCAAAATCATCGCCTTCAACAGCGGTGTCACCTTCCTGGTCCCCTTCTTCCTCTTCAGCATAGGGGTCCACCTTGGTTGTCTTCATTCCGGACTTCATATCGATATCATCACAGGCAATGTAATCATCTACAGCGATTCCACTGAGCACCTGATACTCATCCATGGTCTCATCATATTCTCCTACTTCAACCTTCCTCTTTTCCAGATGGCCTTTTTTATCTGCCCAGACATAGTAATTATCGTCCTCGGAAAGAATGTAGGCAGAAGAAATCCAGATACCTTCCTTCTCTTCCTGACCGTTGTCCAGTTCCAGGAAGACATGCTGCCCCATGAGCAGCCCTTCCGCATTATCAAGCTCCACATAGAAATAGTAGGAGGATGCAGACTCCGACCCTGATCCTTCTTCCATACTGTAGTCATCAGAAGAGGATCCTTCTTCAGCGGTCTCGTCGGTCTTCACGGAAGCCACGGTACCCTTCCAGGTGGTTTCATCTACCCTGGAACGGACGATCATCCGGTCTCCCTCCATGATGTCTGATACATTTGTCTCGGTAATCTTACCCTTGACTCTGTAGTCTCCTATGGAGAGGACCGTCATATACACGTTCGCATCGTCCGTGGTGCCCGTATCTGCCATATCATCATCCGTAGTACT
>JBGVCE010000460.1:0-5569 GCA_045226235.1 Anaerobutyricum sp. | reverse complement strand
ACCGTTGCAGAGTATGCGGATATGAATTTGATGAGAGAAGCGAAAAAAAGGAATTTGCGGAACTTGAATCCTGCCCCAAATGCGGAGCAAGTAAGATAGCCTTCCAGGAATCCGGCGGGACTCCCTGGCACAAAGGACAATCTGACACACCGGACAAGGTGATCGGCATCTACCATAACCAGTACTACAGAGGCGCCTGTAAACTGTGCTACCGCCATTTTATCCAGGGTATGGTGGAAGCTTACAATAAATGTTATGTCGTAGCCAGAGAGATCTACGGAGATAATATTGAGTTCAAGCATTACACGGATTTCGGTCAATACAGTTCCGAATCCCTGGACCGCCCCCACTTCCATCTCCTGGTGGAAGCTATCGAAAAGGGGGAGCTGGATGTGGTGATGTGCTTCCGGCTGAATAATATCACCACAGATGAGAAGCTTCTGGTGGATTTCTATAAGTATGTCCGGGGAAAGGGCCTTGATTTTATCACCGAATCCCATGGACTTGATGCTATGAAATACATCGATCTGTTCATCAAAAAACAAGAAGAGAAGAATAAGCAATAAAGAAAATCCAGACTCCTGATCAGGAGTCTGGATTTTCTTTTTCTCTATCTCATTCTCTCTTACTCATAATAAAGAGGTGCCTTCTTAAGTGTCTGGAAAAGATCCCAGTCATGGGCAGGTATCATGGTCGCATGATATTTGTTGGTCAGGTATCTCACCCTCTCGATGGATTTAAAATACTCCGGTCTGTTTCCCAGCAATCCGGATGCTTTTCCGGGAGGACCATAGATCTCCATAGTATAGACGGCGTCCATCGGGAATACAAAGGTTCCTTCCTTCTCCAGATGGATAACCAGCCCCAGAAGCCCTGGCGTATGGCCCGGCAGGTTCACTACTTCCACTCCGGGCACCAGCTCAAAGTCCTCTTCCACCAGACGATAATGATCAACCACCACATCCAAATCATTTTTACAGTAGCCTACCCACTGGGTATAATCATTGGTCACGCGCACCATAGTCTGGGAATACTCAAAGTCCGCCTTCGGTGCATAGATGTCCGCATGCTTAAACAGATGTACATTCCCAGTATGGTCAAAATGCATATGGGAGAGGACAACGGTATCTATATCTGATGGACGTACCCCTACCAGCGCAAGCTGTACCTCCAGGTTCTGTTCAATGGTCTGGTGCAGATCGTAGGCATCTGCGATATCAGGGGCCCAGTGTCCCTTCATGGCGTTCATGTTGCTGCCTGTATCATAGAGAATCCATCCGTTGTCGTGCTGGATCAGAATGCACATAACCGGAAGATTATAAAAGGTATGCTTAACATCAGGGTTGCTCCTGGTTGCAATCGTCGAGTTCGCAACCACATTATTCTTATCCGTCTTCAGATATCCGGTATCCAGGATATAAAATCTCAACATAATTATTTCCCCCCAAAAAATAGTCTAGTCCATTCAATCGAAGTCCGATGTGGCCATAGCCTTCTGATTTTTATTATAATATATGTAGAGTGCTCCCGATTAGCAATTAGTAATACGAATACTGGCAATTAATCATACTTCCCTCCGGGTCTTACTGCCTCTGATATTCCAAATTATATGGAGGTATTCTCCTACTGTTCCTCCCTCTTTCTTTGCTATAATATAATGGATTATGGATAACTATGCCATCAGGATTATCGGTAGCAGATTTGGATAAATTTCAGGAATAAGTGAGGGTAATAATGACACTGCAGGAAGTGAACAAAAGGTGGATTGCCTATAAAAATGAATATGGTATCGATAGCTCCATACTTATTGATGAGATTCGATATGATGCGGCAGAAGGTGCGGAGTCCTCTTTTGATGTCACGGAACTCTTTACGGAAAATTATATCCTTCATCTTTCCAGGCAGTTCCATCTTTACCGCAGTGAGTACATTGACTTTATTCTATGTCATGAATTCACCCACCTTGCTGATTTCCTCACCCATCCCTATTCCTATAATGTGGTGAGTAAGGTATATCATTACATGAATTCCTGGTCTGAATTTCATGCCAGCAGAAGATGTCTTGGCATGGTGCTAAACCGCTGTTATTCCGGAGCTGTAGATCCGGAAAAGGCTGTGATACCCCAGCCTTTCAAGGACATTTCTCTCAGGAAGCTGATTAATATTACTTTGGGATACGCAGGAGCAGCTCTGGAAGAATACCGGCATACCGCTAATTCCGGGGTGTATCGTATCTTCTTCCGTTATCTTATGTATCTGATGGGTTATATCTCCCATTTTGCAAATGCAAAGGATATATTAGGCTATTGTTTAAGTTACTTAAAGGTGGAGGATAACACTCAGTTTCTCGCCCTGTACGATGCCCTGATGAAGGGAGAACCCAGAGAGATCATACCTTTCTTTGATAAAATAATGACAGCACTCAACTGAACAAGGAGACGAAATATATGAACATCGCTATATATCAATATCACAGACAAGATACTCATAGCCAGGACATGAATCAGTCCTCAGAACACCTGATCCTCTCTGCAGTGTCCCTGTGTAAGGAAAAGGCCGCAGAATTATATGGGGAAGATAACAATATCTACACTTATATTGACACGGAAACCAGGATGATAAAAAGCAAATGTATGGAGGGAGCCTATGTCCGTCCTAAGCTGGAGGATCTGCTGGTGGATATTAAAAGCGGTGCCATTCAGGCGGTTATCGTAACCTATATGGGTGTTGTGGCTTCAGATTTTAATTTTGTTCTCGCCTTCTATATCTATTTATGTCAGCATAAGGTAAAGCTTGCCACCGTCCGTGAGGGAGAAAAGATTAACGACATGATGGAGAAAGCTCTGGAAGAATACTGGAACAAAATGTGAAGATATGGTACAATAGTTCCACTATGCGAATCCTGGAGAAGTGAGGTCACAGAAGTTGGAACAGAAAGAGCGCCGAAGTTTATCGATCCTTATCGCTTCGATGATCATCTTCGGAACCATCGGAATTGTCAGAAAAAATATCGCTTTGCCGTCTGAGGTTCTTGCCTTTGCAAGGGGAATCCTGGGCGGCACATTTTTATGCATGTTTCTCAAAGTCCGGGGACGCAGATTCGCCTGGAACAGTATTTCAAAGAAGAATATGGTATTACTGATCATCACAGGGACTCTGATCGGGATCAACTGGATTCTTCTTTTTGAGGCCTATAATTATACGACGGTAGCCGTTGCAACCCTATGCTATTACATGCAGCCCGTCATCGTTCTTCTGGTCTCCCCCATGGTGCTGAGAGAAAAACTAACAGTCCGGAAAATTCTTTGTATCCTGACTGCCTGTTTTGGCATGATACTGGTAAGCGGCGTCGCAGGGCAGACCTCCGCCGGAAGCCAGCCTATGAGAGGAATACTGCTGGGGCTGGGAGCAGCCACCTTATATGCCTCAGTTGTCATCCTGAACAAACTGATTCAGGGTGTGCCCGTCTATGAGAAAACTATTGTTCAGCTGTTTTCAGCTGCAATCCTGCTCCTTCCATATATGCTGCCCCACGGATCGCTGCATGCTTATCAGCTTAGCGGGACAGGGATAGCCATGCTGCTGATGGCAGGTATCCTCCATACGGGTATTGCCTATGCCATGTATTTTGGCTCTGTGGAGAATCTGCCTGCGCAGACAAGTGCCTTACTTAGCTATATTGACCCGGTAACAGCAGTTCTTCTGTCAGCTTTATTACTCAAAGAACCCCTCAGCCTTCCAGGCTGGATCGGCACATTTTTGATTATAGGTGCAGCCATGGTAAGTGAAACCGGATAAGAATTCAAAAACCCGCCTCTTTTGCAGAGACGGGTTTTTCTTATCTTCTATATTATTTTTCAACAATTTTAAAGATGGTACCCACTTTAACTTCCGGCATCTCCTTATCTTCCAGGTTGATGCTGCCGGGCATCTCAACCTCGTCAGACCCGTTAAATCGGAAGGAGCAGTGGCCAAGACCTGCCAATGTAACCGGCGCCTCCTCCCCTACGGCAAGGATCTTATATTCCTGATCATCTACCTGGAGGTACTGACCGGCTGCAATAGTTCCATTGATCGGGTTTACACTGACATGGTAGGTATAATCTTTTAATTCATCCGGTGCATTATCTCCAAATAAGATGAATAACTTCTCCTCTTTGAATGCCTCAACAAAAGCGCCTAATCCTTTAACCTGGTTTTCATATATAACTTTCATTTTTATTCTCCTTTTTCAATATTATAAATAATTCTGATTATTTTCAACAATTATACGTACAGTCCGAAGCTGGCAAAATATGCGATAAGAACACGGATCCATCCTGTGATGAAACGGGAGTACATGACGGATACAACACCCACTTCAATGGTTTCTGTCTCTGCTTCAGCAAGGCCAAGGCCTACAGGGATGAAATCGCAGGCTCCCTGACAGTTGATGGCAAAAAGTGCAGGTAATGCAAGGGATGGTTTAATATTGCCTTTTCCGATTTCAGCTCCAACCAACGTTCCGATAATCTGTGCGATAACTGCTCCAGGTCCCAATAAAGCAGACAATCCAGGGATAGAGCAAACGATACCTAAGATGAGGAGGCCGAATACATTGCCTGCCAGGGGAGTCAGCAGATGAGCAAATGCATTACCAAAGCCGGACCCGTTGATGATACCAATCAGAAGGGATACGAAAGCCATGAAAGGGAGTAATGTGGTGATACAGGTCTGAACCGCATCTCTGGCTGCCTGATAAAATGTGTTAACAACTTTGCCGGCGCCTAATCCAAGTTTCGTGATCAGACTCTTGTTTTCCTGCCGGGCAAGGGTTTCGGAAACCTTCTTATCTGCCGTAAATTTTGCGTTGCTTTCTTCTTTCTCTTCTTCTGCTACTGTAGCTTCCGGTTTTTCCTCCACCACAGCTTCTTCCTTCACTTCTTCCCCGGATGCCAGGGAGATCTGCTTGGATGTTACTGCAGATACATAGATGTCTTCTGTAATAAATTTTGCCAGAGGGCCGGATTTTCCTACCGGATTGGTATTGATCGTAGGGATCCGTTTCTGTGGGTAGATGCCGCAGCGGAGTGTTCCGCCACAGTCGATGATAACCAATGCCAGTTCGTCTTCCGGGCAGTTGGTTTTAAATCCATTTACCGGGGTAAGTCCGGAGAGTTCTACGATTTTATTCAGGCATTCCGGCTCTGCACCGCCGCCTGTTATGAACATTACTTTATTTCTTTTTTCTGTGGGGGTGATCACCAGCGGTCCTCCAAAACCGCCGGAACCTTTTTCTACCTTGATTGCTCTGTATTCTGCCATTTTTGTTTTCCTCCTGATCAACGATTCGAATTAAATAATGATTTCTCTCTGATTATGATGCATGAACCGGCTTAAACTCACGGCTCAGTTTCTTACCCTGCTGCTTCTCCACATAACGTGTGGTCCATTCTGTTGCCCATCCGGAGATGAAGTTTGCCACAAGACCTACCAGAAGATAGCGGACAGCCAGTGGCGTGGTATCCAGTCCCAGCTGACTGATTCCATTTGCAATACCAAGCCAGATAAACAACTCAGATGCATTGAT
>JBGVCE010000459.1:0-7283 GCA_045226235.1 Anaerobutyricum sp. | reverse complement strand
TACGTTCTTTTGCGATATTGATGATGGTTGGGATGTCCAGATAGGCATCCACAGGACCCTTTGTAGGATCCAGCTGATAAGCCTCATCAGCGCGGGAACGGAACAGGCCGTATTTGTCCTCTTTGGAGTAGATGGCCACGGAAGTGATACCCAGCTCATTAAGGGCACGGAATACACGAAGGGCGATTTCTCCACGGTTTGCTACCAATACTTTTTTGAATTTGCGGATCTCCATATGTTCCTCCTTCTTCATTTTACTTTCATTAATTACTTTTAAAAACAAATAAAACTAACAAACGAAATATAATATATTACATATGAAATTATATTTACGATAATAATATCAGAGGACAGTTTCGCTGACAATACTTTTTTACAAAGATTCGTCAATTTGGTAACATTTGCATAAATGTTCCCGGATAAAAGGTCTGATTAGTTACAAAATGACGGGTTTATGGTATGCTATTATGTAAAGAGACTTAATATATGCATGCCGAAAGGCCTGGATTAAAACGGGATAAGTCTGGAAAGGAAGGGAAGAAATGGAGTGTCTGCACACTTTGGAGGAAATCAGGGAGATATTCAAGGAAGACCGGTTTGCTACGGAAGCAGCCGGAGCAGTTATTGATGCAGCGGGTGTCCGTTATGCAAAATGCAGTTTAAAATTAGAGAAGGTTCACAGGAATGCCGCCGGAATTGTGATGGGCGGTGCAATTTTTACCCTTGCTGATTTTTGTATGGCAGTTGCGGCCAACGGCTATCGGGAAAACTGCGACACAGTATCGATCGACGGATCCATCTTGTACATGAAACCCGCCAAGGGTACCTGCCTTCTGGCGGAAGCAAAATGTATCAAACCCGGACGCAGCCTGAATTATTATCAGGTAATGGTGGAGGATGATCTCGGTACGGAAGTAGCCCGTTTTGAGGGGAAAACCTATACCCGTGTTTAACAGAAAGGCAATAAGGATATGAAGATTTTAATTGTAAATGATGATGGGATCAGAGCGAAAGGGATTGAGACCCTGGCCCGTCTGGCCAAAGAATTCGGTCAGGTCTGGGTGGTGGCTCCTGCAGATCAGTGCAGTGCCATGTCCCACTGCATCTCTGTACATAGTAAACTAAAAGTGAAGAAGGTGGACTTCCCGGTGGAGGAAGTCAGGGCATATAGTGTAACCGGCACACCGGCTGACTGTGTGAAGGCAGCCATGGAAGCGATCCTTCCGGAAAAACCGGATATCGTCTTTTCCGGAATCAATCATGGTTATAATGTTGGATATGATATCGCCTACTCCGGAACAGTGGGAGCAGCCATGGATGCCCTTCAGCAAGGGGTTCCTGCCATCGCTTATTCCACCAGGATGGGCGGTCATTTTGAGACAGTAGAGCGTTACTTTTCCATGGTGACCAAGGGGATTTTGGAGCAGGAGCCAAACCTTAGGGAAGTGTGGAATGTGAATTTTCCGGGATGCGAACCGGATGAGGTAAAAGGGATTTTATGGGACAGGGTACCAGCTCCCACCGAATATTATCTGGATCATTTTGACATGGAAAAGGTGGATGAGGATACGATGGTTCTGGATATGGTCAATATCGAGTTTTGTCCAGGCCAGGAAGAGGGGACGGATATCCATGCCCTGAACCAGAACTGCATCTCCATCGGTAAGATCCGGAATTTTGTATTATAGATAAGAGATTATGATTAATAATAAAGAAAAGAAAACGATACACGGAAGCAGGGGAAAAAAACTTTTGATTATTATCCTCATTGTTCTTATCCTTTACCTGCTGTTGGTGAACTTTCTGGTAAGCGCAGCCCTGGTTCCTTCTTTCATGCGAAAACTGCCCTTATTCGAATCCATTACTGAGAAGAGTATCGGGGAGCAGATGCATACATCCGACATAGAACAGAACCTGAAAAACGGTAAGGAATCTTACCAGAAATGGCTGGATTCCATGGATTTTCAGGAGGAGACCCTGGAGACGGAGGACGGGTACCGGCTGGTGGCCACCAGGCTGAATTCCCAGGAGGAGAATTCCCACCGCTGGGCCTTGGTTCTGCACGGTTATACCGGCTGGAAGGAGGCCATGTATCCCTACGCCCGTATGTATTACAGGAAGGGTTATCACTGCCTGGTTCCGGACCTCAGGACTCAGGGAGAGAGTGAAGGAGACTTCATCGGGATGGGCTGGACGGACCACTATGACTGTATGGGCTGGATTGACCGGATCCTGGAAATCGATCCGGAGGCTCAGATTGTAATACATGGACAGTCTATGGGAGCCAGTACCGCACTTTTGATGGCGGGAGAGCCAGACCTTTCTGCCCATGTGAAGGCTATTGTATCCGATGCTGCCTACACGGATGCATATACCATGTTTGGGGAGAAGCTGGGAGCCTGGTTTCATCTGCCATCTTTTCCTATCGTTGATACCGCAGTATTGCTGTTGAAGCTGAGGGGTGGTTATAATTTAAGAGATGCCGCTCCCATTGATGTGGTAGGAAAAAGCACCACGCCCACTCTGTTTATCCATGGAGATCAGGATGCCATGATATCTGTAGACATGGCTTACCGCCTATATGATGAGGCATCCTGTGACAAAGAATTGCTGATCGTGAAAGGCGCAGGGCACGCCCAGTGTAAGGATAAAGATCCTGCCCAATTTGTAGATACGGTTTTTCTCTTTTTGAGAAACTATATCAGATAAGAGATGGTTCTTTTTCTTGAGATGGATCATTGTATAGAGGAAGCTGCCTGATGGGATTTTCAGAGTTTTCAACTACAGAAAAAAGATGCATAGAGCTATATTTGCTGGCTGAGGCGGTCCTCTTCCTGCTCATCCAGTGGGCGGAGACCACCCGGCCCTATGAGATTACCGGGAAAGTGATGTATGCAGCAATCGTCTTGAATGCTCTTGTCATCATCTATTTCTACAGCAGATACCGGGGAGATATCAGGGTACCTTTGGCAATCATGATTACTTTGGTTGCCGACTATTTTCTCACTTACCAAAACCGGCTTTTTGAGATCGGGGTGGCCTGGTTTATTCTTGTGCAGCTGGTTTATGCCTGGAGGACCAGGATCGATCCCTTCAGTATCTTATTCCGCCTGCTCTGTTTCCTGCTTTATTATGCCCTGCTGGCGTATCTTGGTATGGGTTGGATACAGGCACTTCTCTGTGGCCTTTCCATGGGAATCCTTACGGGAAATGTGGTATATGGCTGGAAGAATGTGAAAAAAAGAGACGATTTCCTCATGGACCCGAATTTTCTTCTGGCTTTAGGCCTGACCCTTTTCGCAGGGTGTGATCTGAGCCTTGGCCTGAGAAATGTGATGGAGGGTTACATGGGGAACTTCAGTGGGGCTCTGACCCCATACATGATTATTTATTATGTCATGTATTATCTGACCTGGATCTGTTATCTGCCTTCCCAGGTACTCCTGGTCCTGTCATATCTGAAGTCTGTTCAGGCAGGTCCTTTTGTGGATACTTTAAAAGAGAAAATCCATGAGGACAAGACTCCGCAATAGACGATAAGTAAGCAAAAAACAACATTGTTTTCTATCGTTGCCTCTTGGTATAATTAGGCCAGAGATAGTTTTTTACATCATTTTGACCGATGAGGGTATGTTATGAATGAAGTGACGAAATGGTTTTCAAATGATATCTACCGCTGGACGGATGACCGGGATTTTTCGGACATGGGGGAGATCCTCCGCTATGCCTGTACTGCTGACCGGGTGAATTCGGTTCTGTCCGGCTTTGAGAATATTATATTAAAAGAAATCAACTATTACCCGGCGGGAACCTATGAGGAAGCGGAGAAAACCAGGCTTGACAATATACAGGACTTCTATGAGGTCCGCATGGAGCAGAAAGTTGCCAAAAATCATACAGCCAGACTCCGGGTCTACCTTCCGGTGAAGTGGAATCATTGCTTTATGGGGATAGCAGGCGCTGGAACCAACACGGAAGTGGATTGGTTTTCTGCGGTACGTTTTAACGTTATTTCCTGGCCTATGGCTCTGAAAAACGGCTATGCTGCAGGCGTGACGGATAATGATACAGCCATCCGGCTGGATTGCAGCTGGGGCTTTGATGAGAACGGAAATCTGGAATGGGATCACATTGATTCCTGGGCTTTTACCGCCATACATGAGATGACAGTCTGTGCCAAGAAGATCGTGGAGGCTGTTTATCTGGAGAAGATTAAGGCAAGCTATATGCATGGTACCTCCGGGGGAGCCAGGGAGGTCATGACAGAGGCCCTTCTGTTCCCGGAAGATTATGATGGCCTGTGGGCGGATGCCCCTCCCATCGATCATGTGAATCTGACATTTACCTGTGTCTGGGCAGCTGTAGTGGAAGCCAATGAGAAACATGTGGTTGCCCTGTCCAAATACAAAAAAGCCCGGGATATCGCCATCCATGATCCGGTTCTTCGCTATCTGCCTTATAACAGTAAGGATGTTTTCTGGAGGAAGTTCATTAATGATCTGTATGGGCTGGAGACCGAGGATGGACCAATCACCAGAAAAGATATCCAGGTGATGGTGAAGACCTGGGATGGACCGGTGCTTAAGAATGGAAAGAGGATTACTTATGGCTTTGGTCCTACCATCCGTCAGTGGCCACTTCCCACCGGGAATCCAATGTACGGGTATTTTCAGAGAAAACCGGACGGACGTTATGGACTGATGCCCATCGCCGAACAGTATATCCGCTGGACCGTGGGCGATCCTGATTTTGATATCCATAGCTGCACCTATGAACAGTTTTCTCAGATTTATTATGAGTGTCACAGAAAGCTGGACCGCTATAGCTTTAATCAGAAGGATCTGACGGCATTCGCAGCCAGAGGCGGTAAACTGATTATCACCCAGGGAACAGGTGACTGTGTTCTTCCTTACGAGATGATGATAGACTACTACATGGAGGTCTTTGATTACTTCCCGTCAGAGAAGATGCTGAATAAGACCCTCCGGCTCTATATGCCGGAACTGGCCGGACATTCCATCCTGGATTGGAGCGGTCCTGCGGTATCCATCGCAGATGGTATGAGAGCTCTGGTTGCATGGGTGGAAGAGAGGAAAGAACCGGATAAACTGCCTACCATGCGGTATGATTTTGCGGCAGAGAAGGTGGTGGAGTCCTCAGAGGTTAAATTATACAGTCAGTGGACTTACCGCAAAAATATGATGAAGCTGATTTCAGATAATAAAAAAAGATTATAATTGTGAGATCATAATCCACGAAAGAGGGTAACAAAAGTTTTTATTCTAAGACCTTTGTTACTCTTTTGTATTATTAAAATTAAAAATATTTGAAAATAAATGATTAATATTGACAATTAATTTCAAAGGTATTAATATTCTATATTGAGATGACATGATTTGAAAGGCGAAGGGATATTTTATGAAGACAAAGCATGTTGTGGCAGCCATAATAAGAAGAGGAAATCGCATATTCGTGACTCAGAGAGGCTACGGAGATATGAAAGGGGGATGGGAATTCCCCGGAGGAAAAATTGCTGAGGGAGAGACTCCACAGCAGGCTCTTGTCAGGGAGATCCGGGAAGAGCTATCCACTGAGATCTCGGTGGGAAGATTATATGATGTAATTGATTATGATTATCCGGATTTTCATCTGCATATGGAGTGCTACTTCTGCTCCGTGATCCGGGGAGACCTTCAGTTGAAGGAACATATGGCCTCCCGCTGGCTTACCAGGGAAGAACTGGACAGTGTGGACTGGCTTCCTGCGGATCGTGATCTGATCGACAGACTTAAGAAGGAAGGCTTTACCCTTCGTAACCTGGTATTTGATGTGGGTCATGTGCTTCTCCAATACCGGTGGGTAGAGATGTTCATGGATTATGGTCTGTCTGAGGCCAACAGCCGGAGAATCGGTGAAGAAATGTTCTCCAATCCCATCTGGACCGACAAGTTCGACCGTGGAATCTGGGGGCCGGACCGGATGGTGGAAGAGTACGCCAGTTATCTGCCGGAAAGTGATGTGACATATATCCGGAAGTTTATGACAGATGCCAGGATGATGCGGGGAGAAGACCGGACGGAGATCTGGGAAGCTATCCGTAAACTTAGAGAGAAAGGATACCGGACCTATATCCTGTCCAATTATTCGGAGTATCTTTTCACCCTTCACACGGAAGGAGCTCCCTTTATGGATTATATGGATGGGGTGGTGGTTTCTTATGAACCCAAGGTGATCAAACCGGAGAGGGAGATCTATGATTACCTCATGAACAAATATGATCTGAAGTTTGAGGAGAGCATCTTCTTTGATGACCGTCTTGAAAATGTACAAAAGGGTCATGAATTAGGTATGGATGGAGTTTGGGTAACATCCCGCAAGATGCTGGCAGATACTCTGGAATTCCTGCTTAAGAATGAATGAATTAACGTAAAACATAAAATATAACATAGAAAAGAACAGGAGAGTAATAATGGTAACAGTAGCATATGTTGGTTTTGGAGTAAGTGTTAGAGAATATCATATCCCCTATGTGGAGAACAGGGATGATATCAAGGTGAAGTATGTTTACCGCAGGGAAGAAGACATCCCCCAGTTCGCAGAGTACGAACCCTTTTATCCCGAAATTATCTTCACCACGGATTTCCAGTCTGTCCTGGATGACGAAGAGGTGAATCTCGTGGTGGTAAACACACCGGACCAGTTCCATGTCCCTTATGCAAAACAGATTCTGAATGCGGGGAAACATGCCCTGATCGAAAAACCTTTCGCTCCTACAGCAGCAGAAGCTAAGGAAGTTTTTGATCTGGCAAGAGAAAAAGGACTGGTATGCATGCCAAACCAGAACCGTCGGTTTGATGCGGATTTCCTTGCTTTAAAAGAAGTGATCGGCAGCGGCAAGATCGGGGATATAGTTAAACTGGAGAGCCATTATGATTACTTTAAAACCAACGGCTGGTATGACCATCTTGGAACCCTCTATAACCTGGGTGTTCACACTACAGATCAGGTGATCAGCCTTTTCGGCATTCCGGAGAAAACATATTTTGATGTGCGCAGTATCCATCATCCCGGCATCGGAGATGACTACTATGACCTTGAATTCTATTATGGAAATATGAAAGCTACAGTGAATACCAGCATGTGTGTTTCCATCGATTATCCCAGGTTTACCCTTCACGGGACTAAGGGAAGTTTCACTCTGCCGCCGGTGGTTCATAATTCCGGCAAGAAAAAAGTGGTGGGACGTCATAAAGTGAGCATGACCCCGGCTTCCGAGGACCGTT
>JBGVCE010000458.1:0-3364 GCA_045226235.1 Anaerobutyricum sp. | reverse complement strand
AAAATTCAGAGCCTGGATTGGAGTCATATTGGACAGGTCCGCCTCTTTCAGGGACCGCTCCACCTCACTCTCCCCCTGCTCCACAGGGAGGATATTCATACTGTCAAAAAGCGACAGCTGAACCGGTTCCACGTATTTCTCTTTCTTTCCTATCTTCTTGATATTCTGGGTGATATCCGTCTGTTCCAGCTCCCGGGCAATCTCTTTGGCACGCTCTATGACCGCATCGGGTACGCCCGCCAGTCTGGCTACCTGAATTCCATAGCTCTGGCTGGCACTGCCTTTGATGATCTTTCGAAGGAAGATGATGGTATCCCCTTTTTCCCTTACGGCAATGCAGTAATTATTCACGCCCGCCAGTTTCCCTTCCAGCTCAGTCAGCTCATGATAGTGGGTGGCGAACAAGGTTTTAGCCCCGTTCAGATTGCTGCCTGCAATGTATTCCACCACTGCCCAGGCAATGGATAGCCCGTCGTAAGTGCTGGTTCCTCTTCCGATCTCATCGAGGATCAGAAGGCTGTCGCTGGTGGCATGGCGAAGAATATTCGCCACTTCATTCATTTCCACCATAAAGGTACTCTGCCCGGAAGCAAGGTCATCAGAAGCTCCCACCCTAGTGAATATGCGGTCCACCAGTCCGATGTTTGCGGACCTGGCCGGAACAAAAGAACCAATCTGAGCCATCAGTACGATCAGGGCCGTCTGGCGCATATAGGTAGATTTTCCAGCCATATTGGGGCCGGTTATAATATTAACCCGGTTCTTTTTATGATCCAGATAGGTGTCGTTGGCCACAAACAGCTCGCCCTTCATCATCTGTTCCACCACAGGATGTCTACCGTCTTTGATGTCGATAAGTCCCCTCTGGTTGATGGCGGGTCTGACATACTGATTCCGTTCTGCCACCAGGGCCAGAGAGGCGAAGGCATCCAGCCAGGAAATAACCGTGGCTGTCTTCTGAATACGGCTGATCTGCCCCGCCAGGTGATCCCGGATCTCCACAAAGGTTTCGTATTCCAGGGTATGGAGTTTATCTTCAGCCCCTAAAATCGTATGGGCCAGCTCAGACAACTCCTCGGTAACAAAACGCTCGGCGTTGGTCAGGGTCTGTCGCCTGATATAATAATCCGGCACCATCTCTTTATAGGAATTGGTTACCTCGATATGGTAACCGAATACTTTATTGAATTTCACCCGGAGATTCTTGATCCCTGTCTTCTCCCGCTCTCTTTCTTCCAGCTGGGCAAGCCATGACTTCCCTTCCGTCTTGGCTTTTTTCAGGTAATCGATATCCTCTTTATAATGATCTTTGATGATTCCGCCCTCTTTTATGGTTAGAGGCGGATCTTCCTCGATGGACTGGTCCACAAGCTGCCAGAGGTCTTCCAGGGTATCAAGGTCTTCCCCCAGTTTATGCAGGATTCCCTTGCTAAACTGCTGAAGGATATCCTTAATATAAGGAAGGTAGCGCAGGGAGTTCTTGAAAGCAATGAGGTCTCTCGGGTTTGCTGTGCGGAAGCTGATACGCATGGTCAGGCGTTCCAGATCATAGATTCCGTTCATATATTCCCGGACCTCTTCCCTTGCCATCACATTTTCCACCAGCATCTCCACGGCATCGAGACGTTGATTGATCTCAGTCTTTTTGATCAAAGGCTGTTCCACCATCTTGCGAAGCATTCTGGCCCCCATGGCTGTCCTGGTCTTATCCAGCACCCAGAGCAGACTGCCCCTCTTGTTTTTCTCCCTGAGAGTCTCACATAGCTCCAGGTTCCTCCTGGCTGCTGTGTCCAGCACCATATAAGAAGTCGTGGAATAAGGAGTCAGCTCACGCAGATGTTCCAGGGAACTCTTCTGTGTCTCTCTGAGGTACTGAAGTAATGCACCGCTGGCGATCATCCCAAAGGGATACTCCATCACCCCGGTTCCCTCTAGACTCATAAGCCGGTATTGATCCATCAGCAATTGCTGACAGTGATCTTTTTCAAAATAATAGCTGGTGACCGGTGTCATAACCACACCGATCTTATCGCAGACAGAGTCGAAATCGATTCCACAGATACCGAAGGCATCATTGTAGATGATCTCGGAAGGCTGAAAACGATTGATTTCATCTATGATATCATCCCGGGAGGGAAGCTGTGTCGTCCGGAATTCACCGGTGGACAGATCGCAGACCGCCACCCCGAAAGTATCATTCTGCAGAAATACAGACATGAGATAATTATTTTTTCCCTCATCCATGCTCTGCTCTGACACATTGGTTCCAGGGGTCACCACACGGATTACGTCACGTTTTACGATACCCTTGGCCATGGCAGGGTCTTCCACCTGCTCACAGATGGCAACACGATACCCGTTCTCCACCAGTTTGTTAATATAGGGGTCGCAGGAATGAAAAGGGACTCCGCACATAGGAGCCCTCTCCGGTTGCCCGAAACTCTTTCCCGTGAGAGTGATTTCCAGCACTTTAGATGCCTTTAAGGCATCATCGAAGAACATCTCATAGAAATCCCCCACCCTGTAAAATAAGATACAATCCTTATACTTTTCCTTTATATCTAAATACTGTTGCAACATTGGAGTTACTTTAGGCATCCTTTAACCTCCCAATGTAATAAAAGCCTTTAGCTTCTTCCAAAACCACCGGAACAATCCGTCCGATCAGGGATGCATCCCCTTTAAAATGAACCACATTGTTGTTGGAGAGCCTGCCGGTAACCATCGTCTCGTCTTTCTCGTCGATGCTCTCCACCAGAACATAGCCGGTCTCTCCCTGCATACCGGCATTCTGTTCCCTGGCAACCCGGTTTACTTCACTGAGCACCCGGTCAAACCGTTCATGAATCAGCTCATCAGGAGTATTGTCTTCTATCCTGGCTGCAGGGGTTCCGGAACGTTTGGAGTAGATAAAGGTGAAGGCGCTGTCATACCGTGCCTTCCTCACGACATCAATTGTTTCCTGGATATCCTCCTCCGTCTCCCCCGGAAAACCGACGATGATATCCGTCGTCAGCGAGAGATCAGGCATGGCCTTGCGAAGCTTCTCCACCAGAGTCAGGTATTGGTCTTTGGTATAATGTCTGTTCATCTTTTTGAGGATCCGATCACTCCCGGACTGCACAGGAAGATGGAGATGCCTGCATATTTTCCCGGATTCTGCCATCACCTGAATCAGTTCATCTGACAGATCCTTAGGGTGGGAGGTCATGAAACGGATTCTTTCAATCCCATCCACCTTCTCCACCATCTTAAGAAGCCGGGCAAATGAAACCGGCTCCTGGAATTTCTTCCCGTAGGAGTTCACATTCTGACCCAGCAGCATGATTTCTTTCACACCTTCGCCGGCAAGTCTCTTCACTTC
>JBGVCE010000457.1:0-4491 GCA_045226235.1 Anaerobutyricum sp. | reverse complement strand
TTACTCCCATAAAATAAGATACCCCATAATCAGATACCCCACAAGCCGGGCGTGATGACAGTGAAAGTCAGCCGCCCGGTTTTTTTTCTTTTCATATTTATACAGAAATCTATGGGAAATATTTCCGAATAGTGGTATCATAAAGTTGTTACAAAGAGTTGAATAGTAAATGGAGGACAAGATGAGTCAGGTTAAGAGACTATATGTAGAGAAAAAACCGGCATATGCCGTAAAGGCTAAGGAACTGCTTGATGAGCTGCGTTCATATCTGTCCCTTGAGGGGCTTGAAGATGTGCGTGTTCTTATCCGTTATGACCTGGAAAATGTGTCAGGTGAGATCGCTGCTATGGCAGCGGGTACCGTTTTTTCGGAACCACCGGTTGATTATCTTTATGAAGAAACCTTTCCAAAGAAGGACGGGGACAGGGTTTTCTCTGTAGAGTATCTTCCGGGTCAGTTCGACCAGAGGGCAGACTCCGCAGTTCAGTGTATCCAGCTGCTTAATGCCCAGGAGGAGCCGGTGATCCGTTCAGCCACAACCTATGTACTTTCCGGAGATATTTCCGAGGAAGAGTTTGCCAAGGTAAAGGCTTATTGTATCAACCCTGTGGATTCCAGGGAGGCAGAGGAAGAGAAACCGGAGACTCTGGTGATGACCTACGATGAACCTGCGGATGTTGCCATCTTCGACGGTTTTAAGGATATGGCGGAAGGAGAGTTAAGAGAACTCTATGATTCCCTTGGCCTTGCCATGACCTTTAAAGATTTTATTCATATCCAGAATTATTATCATGATGAAGAGAAGCGTGACCCCAGCATGACAGAGATCAGAGTTCTGGACACCTATTGGTCCGACCACTGCCGTCATACCACCTTCTCCACGGAATTAACAGACATCCGTTTTGGCGATGGTGCCTACAAACCCATGTTTGAGAAGACATTTGAAGATTATCTGGCTGACCGGGCGGATGTATATGGGGACAGGAAGGATAAGTTTATCTGCCTGATGGATATCGCCCTGATCGGCATGAAAAAGCTGAAGAAGGAAGGCATCCTTGACAACATGGTGGAAAGTGATGAGATTAATGCCTGTGATATCATTGTTCCCGTAGAGATTGACGGCGTCAAGGAAGACTGGCTGGTCAGCTTTAAAAATGAGACCCACAACCATCCCACAGAAATCGAGCCATTTGGTGGTGCGGCCACCTGTCTTGGCGGAGCCATTCGTGACCCCTTGTCCGGCCGTGCCTTTGTATATCAGGCCATGCGTGTAACCGGATGTGCGGACCCCACCCTTCCTCTGGCTGAGACTCTGAAGGGTAAACTTCCTCAGAGAAAGCTTACCACCGGTGCTGCCCATGGTTACAGCTCCTACGGGAATCAGATCGGTCTGGCAACCGGGCTGGTGGATGAGATCTATCATCCGGGTTATGTGGCAAAACGTATGGAGATCGGTGCCGTTATCGGTGCTGCACCCATGAAGAATATTGTTCGCAAGAATTCTGATCCGGGGGATGTGGTTGTTCTCCTGGGCGGCCGTACAGGCCGTGATGGCTGTGGCGGAGCAACCGGTTCCTCCAAAGCCCATAATACGGAATCTATCGATACCTGCGGTGCTGAGGTTCAGAAAGGAAATCCGCCCACAGAGCGTAAGATTCAGAGACTCTTCCGCCGTGGTGAGGTAAGTACCATCATCAAGAAATGTAATGACTTCGGCGCAGGCGGTGTGTCCGTAGCCATCGGTGAGCTGGCGGACGGCTTACAGATTAATCTGGATCTGGTACCTAAGAAATACGCCGGTCTGGACGGCACAGAACTGGCCATCTCCGAATCCCAGGAGCGTATGGCAGTAGTATTGTCCCCGGAAAATGTGGATCGTTTTCTCGCTTATGCCGCCGAGGAAAACCTGGAGGCAGTTCCGGTTGCAAAGGTAACCGAAGAGAAACGGCTGATCATGACTTGGAGAGGAAAAGAGATTGTAAACCTTTCCAGAGCCTTCCTGGATACCAACGGCGCCCATCAGGAAACCACAGTTGTGGTAACCATGCCGGACGATGAGAATCCATATGTGAAAGAACAGGCAGACCAGGAGGATGCCGGCTGGAAAGATACCTGGATGAAGGTGGTTTCCGACCTTAATGTCTGCTCGAAAAAAGGCCTGGTAGAGATGTTTGACAGTTCCATCGGTGCCGCAACGGTTACCATGCCATTTGGTGGAAAGACCCAGCTTACCCCAACGCAGACCATGACGGCACAGCTGCCCGGAGAGGCCGGGAAGAGTGATTTTGCTACCATGATGTCCTATGGATTCAACCCCTATCTGTCCAGCTGGAGTCCCTATCATGGCGCAGTGTATGCTGTGCTGGATTCCGTGGCCAAGATTGTGGCATCCGGTGGTGATTATAAGAAGATCCGCCTTACTTTCCAGGAATATTTCCAGAAGTTAGGGGACAGCCCGACCCGTTGGGGGCAGCCAGTGGCTGCGCTTCTTGGCGCATATAATGCCCAGAAGGGATTTAAACTTCCTTCCATCGGTGGCAAGGACTCTATGTCCGGTACTTTTGAAGATATTGATGTTCCTCCAACCCTGGTTTCCTTCGCCGTGGATTATCAGAAGGCTTCCGGAATCGTGACTCCGGAACTGAAGAAGGCGGGAAGCAAACTGATCCGTGTGGACATCCCCTTTGATGAGTATAATATTCCGGTTTACGAGACTGTACGTAAAACTTATGACAAGGTTTATGATCTGGTAGTCCAGGGCAAGGTACTCTCAGCTTATGCCATTGGATTTGGCGGATTGGCTGAGGCTGTATCCAAGATGTGCTTCGGTAACTTCCTGGGTGTAAAACTGGAGGAGGGAATCTCTCCTGAAGAGATGAAGAAGAAGACTTATGGAGCCCTTCTGCTGGAGATCGCGCCGGAAGATCTGCCGGATATCCCATACACCATGATTGGTGAGGTGATCGCAGACCCGCAGATCATTTACGGGGAAGAGATTCTTCCCCTGGAGGCTATCCTGGAAGCCTGGGAAGAGCCTTTGGAGAAGGTATTCCCCACCAGGACCAAAGCGGGTAAAAACAAGGAAGACAGACCTCTCTATACCGAAGGCCAGTTCTATGTATGTAAGAACAAAGTGGCTGTACCTAAGGTATTCATCCCGGTATTCCCCGGAACAAACTGTGAGTACGATTCTTCCAAGGCATTTCTGAATGCCGGAGCCCAGGTGGAGACCCTGGTATTTAAGAATCAGTCCCCCCAGGATATCCTGGAATCTGTGGATGCCTTTGAAAGAACTATCTCCCAGTCCCAGATCATCATGTTCCCGGGCGGATTCTCCGCGGGGGATGAGCCGGAAGGCTCCGCTAAGTTCTTCGCTTCCGTATTCCGGAATGAGAAAATCAAAGAAGCAGTGATGAAACTTCTGAATGAGAGGGACGGACTTGCGCTGGGAATCTGTAACGGATTCCAGGCTCTGATTAAACTTGGCCTGGTGCCATATGGTGAGATCGTTCCTCAGAAAGAGGATTCACCGACCCTCACAACCAATGAGATCGGCCGCCATATCTCCACCATGGTATACACCAAGATCATCACCAACAAGTCCCCGTGGTTACAGGGGGTAAAACCGGGAGATATCTTCGCGGTGCCTGCCTCCCATGGTGAGGGACGTTTCGTGGCAGATGAGAAGTGGATCAGTAAACTCTTTGAAAATGGACAGGTTGCCACCCAATACGTTAACTTAGATGGGCAGGCAACCATGGATATCCGTTTCAATCCTAACGGGTCCTATGCAGCCATAGAGGGAATCACCAGCCCCGACGGCCGTATCCTGGGTAAGATGGCCCACTCTGAGCGCCGGGGAGAATATGTAGGAAAGAACATCTACGCTGAAAAAGATCAGAAGATATTTGAAAGCGGAGTGAAGTATTTTAGAGATTAATTAAGCAAAACCTCCTGAAACAGGACAGTCTGATCATAAGTCCTGCTTCGGGAGGTTTTCCCATTTTAGTCTGTATATCAGAGAAGTTGTCCTGCTACAGGAAAAAACATTACAAAAAATACTAGCATTAATATTCAGACTGTGTTAGAATAACAAAGATTGAGCACTGTTGAACCGCCGAGGCGGTTCTGTTGATAGGGAGGCTTTGACCGAGACTTCTGAAAAGGGTATTATACCGGAGCTGAAGATAGTATCTTTTTCAGTTGTTTCGGAGGCTTCCCACCATATATTTAATAGGAGGTTTCCAATGAGTAAACAATTTTCAATGGAACTGGCAGGGAGAACCCTGACAGTCGAGATTGGCAAAGTGGCAGCCCAGGCTAATGGCGCCGCTTTTATGCGCTACGGCGATACCGTGGTTTTATCCACTGCTACCGCATCTGACAAGCCCAGAGAAGGCATCGATTTCTTCCCCTTAAGCTGTGAGTTCGAGGAGAAGATGTACGCTGTAGGCAAGATTCCCGGTGGTTTTAATAAGAGAGAGGGCAAGC
>JBGVCE010000456.1:0-7277 GCA_045226235.1 Anaerobutyricum sp. | reverse complement strand
AAGACCTTGAGCCGGCGAAGGATCCGGAAGCAACCATCGGCTTTTGTAATCATTGTGGCAAGGATATTCCTATGATTTCTTCCTATTGTCCTTATTGCGGGAAACGTGTTCGCAGAATGATGAATGCCTGATGGGAGAAGACATATTATTATTCCCTGGCCTATATATCCCAGGGTTCGGAGGAGTTAATCAGATTCTATGAAATACCAGAAAACAATCATTTTAAAGGACGGCAGGGAGTGCCTGCTGCGAAACGGAAGAGCGGAAGACGGCAGAGAGGCTTTGGAAGCTTTTAATCTGGCTCATGAGGAGACGGATTATTTACTTACCTATACGGATGAAAAAAGTTTTACCGCAGAGGAAGAGAGCCGATATCTTGAGGCTAAGACAGAAAGCGAGGATGGGATAGAGATACTGGCAGTGATCGACGGAGAGATTGCCGGTCTTGCAGGAATCGACTCACTGGGAAGAAAGGTTAAGATCCGCCACCGGGCCGGATTCGGCATCAGCATCCTGAAAAAATACTGGTGTCTGGGTATCGGCCGTGCCATGGTGGAAGCCTGCATCGAATGCGCAAAAAAAGCCGGGTACGAGCAGCTTGAGCTGGACGTGGTGGCAGAGAATACCCGGGCCATAGCCCTGTATGAACACTGCGGATTCACCATCTACGGGCGCAATCCAAGAGGGTTTAAGTCTCGCTATACGGGATACCAGGAAGTGGTTTATATGAGGCTGGAACTGTGAAAGTGATGGAAGTAGCTCAGATGGGGCCTTCTGTACTTGAAGGGAATAAAGGCTCATGATATAGTTATAATATAGATAGGAATGGGGGAAGAGAATGAAGAAAATGATTGCACCAATCATCATAACCGTTATATTTCTGGCCTATCTGGCTATCTATGTTGTTTTGGTTGTGGCAACTGCAAGCTACAACCCGGTAACGCTTTTACTTGCCATTCCCCTGCTTGCTTTGGGGATTGGCATGATTTATACGCTATACACCAGAATAAAAGAGATAAGGAGTGGTGAGGAAGATGATCTTAGTAACTACTGATGGAATTGCAGGAAAAGAAATCGAAGTAATAGGATTAGTAAAAGGAAGTACCATTCAGACCGTGAATGCGGTTCGTGATATCGGTGCCGGTCTTAAGACCCTGGTCGGCGGAGAACTGACCAAGTACAATGAGATGATGAACAAAGCCAGGGCTTTGGCAACGAAGCGTATGGTTGAGGAAGCAGAAGGCATGGGAGCCGATGCCATCGTGTGTGTGAGATACAGCTCCGCATCTGTGATGCAGAGCGCTGCCGAGGTTATGGCATACGGAACCGCAGTTAAGATTCTTTAAAACTTTAGATTCCTGGGGGTCGATTCCTGGGGGTCAGACCCCATTACGGAGATATTAACATTATTTAACAATTTCGTAATGGGGTCTGACCCCCTATAGACCCTGCAAAAAGATTGGGGGGAGATCGATGAAGAAGCAAGCAAGCTATACTATCCATAGAACATGGATAAGAAGAATTGTAGTAATAACATTACTTTTGCTTATGACATGGTTAAGCTTTCCCGGTGGTGTCCGGGCTGCCAACATGAAGATAAAAGGGAAGCTTATCAATCAGACGTCCTATAAGATTACATGGTCTGGTACTAAGGAGTACAAGTATTGGAGAATCCGGCGTGCCATTATTAAAAAGAATGGAAAGCAGAGTTCTTATAAGACGATAAAAGTATTAAAGAGAAAGAACAAATCCTTCACGATGAAAAAAATGAAGAAGGATACACAGTACATCTTCGAGATTACCGGAGGTGTCAGGAAGAATGGCAAATATAAACCCCTTATGTATGACTATTTCTGGAATGTCTACACTGGTTTGTCCCGTGCTGAGTGGCAGGACTATGCCGGCTCAGACGCACCCTGCTCCCCGACCTACATTGATTTGTGGGGATATTGCCAGTCAGATGGTCTGCCTGTGAAGGGTTTTCAGATATACCGCAGGAAAAAGGGTGAGAAAAAATTCAAGAAGATAGCAACTGTTAATAAAAAAGGATTCCCCTATAGAGATAAAAAAGTGGAGAAGGGTGCCATCTATCAGTATCGGATCAGAACCTATGGAACCTATAAGAAGAAAAGGATCTACTCGCCTTATTCTTCTGTACTTACCAGGTCGGCCATAAATCAGAGGGGGAAATTTTTATCTGAGAAGATATCCTGCTCCCGGGAGGAACTGGTGCTGAAATTAGCCAGTCTTCCTTATAACGCTGACCTGATTCTAAGAGCCGGAAGCCTTTTCTTCCCGGGAGAGGAGGAGGAAATAGGCCTTGTAATCAAAAGCTACAGTTATGATAATAAAGCATGGAAGAATCTGTCTGAAGAAGGAAAGATAACTCTTCAGGCAGGGAAATCAGTATATCTTAGACTGACTTCCGGAAATGGAAATCAGGATATGACATTAGTCAACTCTCTTAAGGGAGATGTCGTAACCTACGATAACCTTCCCTGCTTCTTTGGAATAGCCATCGGGGGAGAAGGATCTACCACACATAATGATGAATTTATTCATTAATGGGGGCAACCCCAACCAGGAAGGATAAAACAGGATGACAGAGAAGAGAATCATCAGTATTATATGGCAGATTGCGATGGTGTTCGTTATCGGTATAGTGGTCAGCGGTGTCCTTACCTTCGTAACTCAGCACGCTTCCTCCGAGGAGGGCGTGAAAAATGAGAGGGAAAAGATGGCAGAGGAGATCACGGATGCGGTAAAGACTGCGGTAACAGAATATCCGGCTCATGAATGGCTGCTGAAGTATTGGTACAATCACCATGATGATATGGATATCGAGTATGATGTGGATTACGGTCCGGGAACCAGAACAGAAGAAAAATGTAATGAGTGGACCCGTAGACATCCGGATCTGCAGCTTAAATATGTGGATCCCTGGGAGATCAAGGCCGTATCAGCAGAAGATCAGCAACTATATGCAGAGGTTATCTATTCCTGGCTGATTACCAGAGTGAACCAGATTAAGAGAAACTATCATGTGGATTTCCTGTTTTGTGTAGTATCAGATGAAAAATATGAGACACAGTTTTTCCTTTTCAGTGCCGCAGATAAAGACTCCGTCAGAGGAACCCACTACGAAGAAGTGTACACTCTGGGAGTGGAAGTTACTGTGCCTGACAGCCTTCAGGAGGCCATGCGCAGTGCCAAAAGAAATAAGCAGCATCTGGCGGATGCCGGAGATTATGTGGATTATTATTCTTCTTTCGGGACGCTGGATGGGAAACCTCTCTTTATCGGTATGACCTATAATCTGTCCTCCATTATGGCCACGGTTAAGGCCGATACCTTTGCCGGTAGTCTTGTTGCCATGACTTATCAGATCTTCCTGTCGGCAATCTGCCTCATCCTGGTTTATTTTGTCATTATCCTGCCTCTGAAAAAGGTTCAGAGAAATATCCGCTTATACAGGGATTTAAAGGATCGTGAGACGGTAATCAACTATTTGTCCAGAGTGCAGCCACCCAATGAGATCGGAGAACTGTCCAGGGATGTAATCAGTCTGGTAAATGAGATAGATGAATATGTGAAATGGATTGAGAATATCACGGCAGAGAAAGAACGGATGGGAGCGGAGCTGGAGCTGGCTACCCGCATACAGGCGGATATGCTGCCAAATGTGTTCCCGCCATTCCCGGGAAGAATTGACTTTGATATCTATGCCACCATGAAACCTGCCAGAGAAGTAGGAGGCGATTTCTATGATCTGTTCCTGGTGGACGATGATCATCTCTGTCTGGTTATGGCCGATGTGTCCGGAAAAGGAGTACCGGCAGCTTTATTCATGATGGCCTGTAAGATTATTATTGCAAACAATGCGATGATGAACAAATCGCCGGCTGAGATACTTTTTGATACCAACAATTCCATCTGTTCTCACAATGAGGAGGAGATGTTTGTCACGGTCTGGGTAGGAATCCTTGAATTATCTTCCGGTAAGCTCGTGGCGGCTAACGCCGGGCATGAATACCCCGTAATCAGGAGACCGGAAGGCAGATTTGAGTTGTTGAAAGACCGGCATGGTTTTATAATTGGTGGAATAGAGGGTATGGCCTATAAGGAATACGAGATACAAATGATGCCCGGAACAAGTCTCTTCCTGTATACAGACGGAGTGATGGAGGCCACCGATAAAGACTTCAACTTATTCGGTTCAGACCGGATGATAGATGCCCTGAATACAGAGCCGGATGCTACGCCGGAGCTCATCCTTGAAAATGTGCAGAAAGCGATAGATCAATTTGTCGGCGAAGCCGAGCAATTTGATGACATTACGATGATGTGCCTGACCTACAATGGTCCGGAGAAATAAGAATAGAAGGAGAAAAGTAAAAATTATGGTTTCACAGAAAATGTATGATAAACTGGCTGAACTTGTAGTTAAAAAGGGAGTAAATGTCCAGAAAGATCAGCCGGTTATCATCAATGCCTATATTCATGATGCGGCTTTTGTAAAGAAGGTGGTCAAATGTGCCTACGAAGCAGGAGCTAGATATGTCAGTGTGGAATGGAAAGATGATGATCTTGCCAGGATGGCTTACCAGTATCAGTCCGAGGAAGTCTTATCAGAGGTTCCTCAGTGGAAATACGATAAGACCAAATATCAGCATGATGGCGGAGCCTGCTACATTTCCATAAAATCGGATAAGCCCGGAGCCATGGCAGGTGTGGACAGCGAGAAGATTAAGGTTGCCAACATGGCTTACTACTCCAAGATGAAGGATCTCATGAATTATCTCATGAATAACGAGAGCCAGTGGTGTGTAATCGGCCTGCCTTCAGTAGAATGGGCCAAGGCCGTATTTCCGGACCTCGATGAGGAAGAAGCCTTCGAAAAGCTTGGGGATGCCCTCTTTGCTGTGACCAGGGTTACGGAAGACAATGACCCCATTGCCGAATGGGAGGCTCACGATAAAGAAATGGCCATGCATGCAGATCAAATGAACGGATTCTCCTTCAAGACCCTGCATTTTACCAGCGAGTTAGGAACGGACCTCTATGTTGGTCTGGTGAAAGATCACATCTGGGTGGGCGGCGGATGCACCACGCCGGCAGGGGTTTTCTTCGACCCCAATATGCCCACGGAAGAGGTATTCTGCATGCCTCTTAAAACAGGAGTAAACGGCATCGTCTATTCCTCCAAACCTCTGGATTATAACGGGAAAGTCATTGAGGATTTCTGGCTGCGTTTTGAGGACGGCAAGGTAGTTGAATACGACGCGAAGAAAGAGAAGGAAGCTTTAGACCAGCTTTTAAGCTTTGATGAGGGATCCTCCCGCCTGGGTGAGGTGGCGCTGGTTCCTTATGATTCACCGGTATCTCAGTCCGGCATCCTCTTCTTTAATACATTATATGATGAGAATGCTGCCTGCCATCTGGCTCTGGGAAGAGCGTACCCCGAGAACCTGAAGGGCGGCGTGGAGATGAGCAAAGAGGAATACGACGAATGTGGAGCCAATGACTCCATGCAGCATATAGACTTCATGATTGGTACCAGGGAAACATCCGTGGATGGTATCAAGGAAGACGGGGAGGTTGTTCCTGTATTCCGAAATGGAAATTTCGTATTTTGATTTTTATTTATATGTAGAAAAGCAAGGGGCCAGACCCCATTACAAAATGTTACAACCTTTGTAATGGGGTCTGGCCCCCTTAATATTATCCCGCGTAGAAGAGCCCCTGGAAGAGTTCTTCTGCATTGATGTCATTTGCGGTCTGAGGGTTATCGCCTGCAACCGTAAATCTCACGATCCTGCCGTCATCAAGGAGAGCGTCTACGAGCTTCTTGCCATCGGTTCGGTACAGTTTAAAGCTGCTGCCTGAAGGAATGGTCTGGGAGGATTCTGTCACATTCCCTGCTTCATCCACCAGATCTGCTGTGACATCCATCTTGGAGGTCAGGGTGAGATCTCTCAAAATCGTGTAGTATTTCTCTTCACTTACAGGGTTCGGTGTGTCATGTATCTGATAGGTCTTGCCTGCGTCGTAGGTGCTCAGCAGGTCGAAGCGTGTGGTTAAAAACAGATTTTCAGGATCCGTCAGGACATCCGTATAGATTTCAAAGCCTGTTCCATCTTCTTCCGCAGAACGATAAGCCGGAGCCAGATCCATGTTGCCGATGGAAATAGGAATTCCGTCGCTTAAATCAAATAGATGCACGCTGACATAGTCATTGTCCATGGTGCGCCATGTATCCAGGTATACCTTCCCGTCTGAAGCAAAAACCAGCTTGGGCATAAGTTCGTAACAATAGAAGTCTTCAAAGTGTAACTTCTGATCATTTACCGCAACCAGTAAGCCTATAACATCACCGGTTTCCTGGTCGCCGGAGTATGTTATACTCAGACGGTCGGCTTTGCCGTCTCTGTCTACATCCACATAATAATCTAAATTGGCAGGCAACTCGCAGATATAGCCGCCTTCCTCCGGATAGTACTGATCTGTAAAGAGATCCTTTTCCTGATCGTAGAGAAGGGAAATAGATTGAATGCCGGAAGCATAAGGACCTATCTCATCCGGGTTAAAAAAGAAGGTAATCCCCTGGGGATCCAAGGTCCAGGTAAGATTGTAGTCATCTTCTCCTCTTATTCCCTGATCAATGGTCTCTTCCATTCCGTCGAAAAAGCTATCTTTACCATATTTATCGATAAGTTCCTCTTTAATCCTCTGGCTCAGAAGGTCTATGTTAATGATGACATCTTCAAGGCCCAGAGCTTTTCCGCTGGCAGTGTCCAGATTCAGGCTACTGTAGCCATAGAGCCCATGTGCTCCGCCGCTGTCTGTAAAGTTATATATCAGGATACTAAGAACATGATTGTCTGATCTGCGCACGAAAAGCTTGTCATGAGTTACATATCCTCCGGAAGAATCTACCGGCATAGTGTTATTCTCTTTGAGGGATTCAACATATTGCTCTATTTCCCCTTTTAAGGTCGTGGTACGGTTTGACATGTACTCATCCAGGGCGGCGGATAATTCCGGGTACTTCTCCTGGCTATCCGCAGTAAGACGTAGAGTAGAGTGACTTCCGGCCGCATAGACAATATCCTTCTCGGTATCTCCTTCCCAGATCTGGGTGGTTCCAAGTTCCAAGGCAGGCCTGGAACTCTCCCCCGGGGCCTGATTTCCATTGTTCTCATTTTTCTTATCCATCTCTTCTGCCTCCGTAGCATCTCCCCCGGTTCCTGCCCCGGATTCTTCGGTATCTCCGCATC
>JBGVCE010000455.1:0-2587 GCA_045226235.1 Anaerobutyricum sp. | reverse complement strand
CTCTTCTGTTTTTTCACTATTCATTTTTACCCAGCATGTCCAGATACTTCTTCTCCACAAAAATATCCTGCATCTGTTTATGGACTACAATATCTACTTCCTCATGGCTGCCGCCATCCTCACCGTCCACCGTCCAGGCTACCGGTTCAGGACTGCTGATATGCACTTTCCGGGCTTTCATATAATAGATGAATTCCCCGTCACCTTCCCGGTTCATCAGACCGGAGATGATGGGCTGCCAGTCAAAGGGGGTAACCGGATTACGAACCAGGACGACTTCAAAGTATCCGTCATCCAGTTCTACATCATTGCCTGCGATATTATTAACACCGCCCACAGATTCGGAATTTGTGACCATGCCAAAGATAAAGTCTCCCTCAATTACAGTATCTTCATCGATCGTAACCACCATAGGATAGGGTTTGATATCAAAGAGACTCTTTGCACCTTCCAGAATATATGCCATATGGCCCAGCATATTTTTCATATCCTGATTCGTCTTGTAGGACACATCTGTAAATACACCAAAAGCAGCCACATAGACAAAATACCAGTTATTGAAAGTACCGATATCCACCGTAAAAACATTTTCATCCGCGATGATCTCCGCAGATTTTTTCATGTCGGAAGGCAGTTGAAGGCTGTGGGCAAAATCGTTGGTACTTCCGGAGGGAATATAACCAATCCTCGGCCTGAAACCGGATTTTGAAACGCCGGCCACCACCTCATCAAGAGTTCCATCTCCCCCTGTACACATAATCACATCATAGTTGCCTGCTTCCCGCTTTGCTGTTCTAAAGGCATCTGATTTTGACTGGGTTACATAAGTAGTCAGAAAAATACCCTTTTTTGAAAAAGTATCAATGATATCCAGGAGGTATTTTCCTACCATGCCCCTTCCGGATATCGGATTAACGATCAATAGCACCTGGTTCATGTTATATTCCTCACATCTCTTAAAGCATCTGCAACTTATTATAGTAAAAAAAAGAAAGAATCTCAACCAAAACTTTCGCCCTGGCTGAGATCCTGACAGATTACCATCTTCCGTTTCCGAAGAAGTACTCAAATGGATCAGTATAATAGTTGTTGCCATTATCACCCTCTCCATTATTATTTCCATTTCCGGAATTGTTCTGATTATCCTTATTATTATTTTCCTGTTTGGAAGAAGCATCAGAAAAATCGCTCTTCTTACCAAGAGTAACCTCTATATCCTGCTCCTGATATTCTCCGTTCTGGTTTGCCCGTTTGATCGTTAATGTGATCTTGGTTCCTGCGGCTTTTCTCGCAAGTTTACTCTTAAGACCATCCATGGTTGATACCGAATTGCCGTTAAAAGCAACAATGATATCTCCGGCATTAATTCCCGCTTTCTCCGCAGGAGAGCCCTCAATAACCTGAGTTACATAGATACCTACCGGCATCCCTAAAGTATTGGAATAAGTACTGTCAATAGTCCTACCTACAACGCCCAGGAAGGAGGCATCCTTTTCAGCAATGGTTGTGGAATTCATAAGATCGGAAAGAATCTCTTTTGCTGTAGTGATTGGGATGGCATATCCCATACCTTCTACAGAGGTATCTTCCAATTTTGCATTGTTAATTCCGATTACCTCACCATTTTGGTTGATGAGAACGCCACCACTGTTGCCTGGATTAATTGCTGCATCTGTCTGTAATAAGATCATGGTTCCGTCAGTAAAAGAAACCTCCCGGTCCTTTGCGCTAAGGACACCTGTGGTGACAGACTGGCCATAGCCGAGGGCATTACCAATGGCAATCACCGGCTGTCCGACTTTCAGGTTATCTGAATTTCCAAGAACTGCCACCTTAATGGCAGAAGCTGTTTCTTTGGCGATATCTTCACTCTTCACAGAGATGACTGCAAGGTCTGCATCAGAATCAGTACCTACCACCTGGGCCGGCGCTGTTTTTCCATCAGCAAAGCCCACAGTGAGGGAGGAAGCACCTGAAACTACGTGGTTATTTGTTGCAATGTACAGATTATTATTATCCTTGGAGATGATGAATCCGGAACCTGCTCCCTGGGATTCGGTTGTGCCATAAAAATAATCTGTTCTCTGTACAGTACAGGTGATGGATACCACGGAAGGCATTACCTTCTGAACTACAGAGGATACGTCTGAAGTAGTCACGGAGCTGGTGGATGTCGCTGTGGTAGAATCAGAATCCTGAGAACTCTCCGTCATCTTCTTCTCCTCTTCTGTGGTGGCATCCGTGGTTTCAATCTTAGCTGTATTGGAAGGGAAGAAATAATCCTTCGCTGCATTCATCCCCACCATGGTACCGCCCGCTACCAGACCAAACAACATGGCAGATGCTATAAGCTTTATTACTTTCTTAAAACCACTGTTTTTCCTTCTCTTCTTTGGACTTCCTGAAGAGTAGCCTGTTGTGCTGCCGGTACTCCTCGTCTGATACCCGGTTTCACCGGAGTAACGATATCTTCCATTATCATAAGTATCATAAGTCTTTTTTTCATCTTCATAAACATTCTGACTTTCATAGGAAGGTTCATTCATGGTTCCTTCCTGGTTTTCATCATAATCATGTAAGTAATCAC
>JBGVCE010000454.1:0-7501 GCA_045226235.1 Anaerobutyricum sp. | reverse complement strand
GTACATGGGATTGCGGAACTCAGTTGCGGAAAGAATGTATAAGAGAGTATTCTCCTCATGGGTAGTTGTGATGGCATACCAGCTTTTTGAATCCGGTATCCGGCCATGAGCGATGGAAGCAAGTATTTCATCTTTTGCGTAGGAAATGGTATCTCCTATGATAGGATGGGCTGCTATATCCATCGTTTCCTCCTTTACGCTTTTGGTCACGGATTATTTAACATGAGTATGAGTAAATAAATGGTCATTACAGTACTCGTAGTCACCGTTACATTTGGAACAATAACGGAATTCCAGGCTGGGATCATCCTTTTCTGTCCTTCCGCATATGGCGCACCGGTGTCTGGTTCCGGTGGTGTTTACTTTTACATTATGTTGAAAACTCTGTTTTCTCCTGATCTCCCGGGGTGATATCTTCTTATAATTCCTGGTTGAAACAAAGAACAGGATAAAATTAAGAAGACTGACCACGATAGCGGTTCTGGTCCCTAGGCCGCCGATCACAAACTCATAGATGAGAAAAGCGGCATCAAGGTAAGCAAGCCATTTTACTTTCAAGGGCAGGATACCGTACAGGTACACCTGGGCGTCCGGAAAGATGGCTGCATAGGCCAGGAACATGGACAGGTTCAGGTAGTAGGTATCCATATAGATATATGGATCACGTGATATTAAATATACCAGAAAGGCCCCGAGCAGAGAACCTAGTACTCCGAAGAAGAAGTAGAGGTTAAAACGGAAAGCCCCCCAGACGTTGGATAATTCCCTGCAGATTGAATAATAAAATAATAGCACAAATACCAGAAAAATGATACTGGTAGTAGGTGCAGCTATCAAAAAAGTAACAATTCTCCATGGCTGACCGTGCAGAATCAGATATGGGTTCAGACTTAAATAGGTATAATAAATGGTGTTGCCGGACATTAGATTTAGTATGGCACCGACAGCATACATGATAACAATATATAGTGGAAGATTCTGAATGGCATATCTGCCGAATCTTCTTTCCAGTCGATTTAACCAGTTCATCTGGTGTAGTCCTCCTTATTTGAATTTCTGATACTTGCCGATAAGGATTCCTGCCAGGATGGCAAGCACCAGGGAGATGCCGACAATGATCCAGAAACCATAAGGATGATGGTATAGAGGGATGACCTCAAAGTTCATGCCGAAGGCACTGGTGACGATTGTTGGTATGGTCAGGACAATGGTTACCACCGCCAGAAATTTCATAACGATATTAAGATTGTTGGAGATAACTGAGGCATAGGCATCCATGGTGCCGCTAAGGATATCACTGTAGATCTTAGCCATCTCGATAGCCTGTTTGTTCTCGATGATTACATCATCAAGAAGTTCCCTCTCCTCCTCGTTCATGTCCAGGGACTGATTGCGGGTGAGCCTTTCCAGAACCAGTTCATTTCCTCTTAATGAGGTAGTGATATAGACGAGACTTTTCTCCAGTTCCAGCATGTCAATTAATTCCTGATTGCGCTGTGAGACATGCAGTTTTTTCTCCACCTCATCACTTTTCTTATCGATGATCCGCAGGTACTGCAGATACATGGTGGAATTACGGTACAGCATCTGGAAGATAAACTTCACAGGATGGTTAAGATCAAAATCACGGACTCTCCCATCCATAAATACCGTCAGCACCGGAGTATCTTCCAGGCATACAGTTATAACAACCTCCGATGTTTTTATAATGGCAAAGGGAATGGTATGGAAGTATTCCTTGTCATTACGTATCTCAGTTACCGGGATGTCCAGGACGATCATGGTATAATTATCCTCCACCACGATTCTGGAACGCTCCTCCTCATCCAGAGCCGACTTGAGGTCGTCGATATCTATCTGATTAATCCGGGCAATCTGTTCCAGTTCCTCCATAGTAGGATCTGTAAGAGCAATCCAGACCAGGTTTTCCTGCTTTCTTCCCTCGGGTGCAGGATGGATCTGATGAACTTTTCCACCCTCTGTCTTAAAGATTCTGATCATTAGAAAATCCTTCTTTCAGCATCATATATTTCTCATAGAAAATGATTGAAAAATCACTTCTTCCATTATAATTTTTTTCTGATTCTTTGTCAATTATTGTGTCGTAGCCATGACAAAAGTATTGTTTTTTCATGCGGCTTCGTTTATAATATTTTGTGATTTTTAACTGTGATAAGTAAGGAGATATAAAATATGGATTATACATTGGGAATTGACATTGGTTCTACCACAGTAAAAGTGGCAATTCTTGATCGTGACAACCACATAATTTTTTCAGATTATCAGAGACATTTCGCCAATATTAAAGGAACCCTTCAATCTCTGCTTAAAGAAGCAATCGAGGAACATGGGAACCTGTCCGTCCATCCTACGGTAACAGGATCAGGCGGTATGGCGATCTCTGAATACCTTGAGATCCCCTTCTGCCAGGAGGTTATCTGTGTGTCCACTTCCCTTCAGGACTATGAAGCAAAAACAGATGTGGCCATTGAGCTTGGCGGGGAGGATGCAAAGATCATATATTTTGACAAAAACGGCGGTATAGAACAGCGCATGAACGGTGTCTGCGCCGGCGGTACCGGGTCATTTATCGATCAGATGGCCAGTCTTCTTCAAACCGATGCTACCGGTTTAAATGAATATGCCAAAGGGTACGATACTATCTACCCTATCGCTGCCAGATGCGGTGTGTTCGCCAAAACTGATATCCAGCCTCTGATCAATGAAGGAGCTTCCAAGGAAAACCTGGCTGTTTCCATCTTCCAGGCAGTGGTCAATCAGACCATCAGTGGTCTGGCCTGCGGCAAACCCATTAAAGGACATGTCGCTTTTCTCGGTGGTCCGCTTCATTTCCTTCCCGAATTAAAGAAGGCATTTATCCGTACTCTGAATCTGGACGAGGAGCATATCATTGATCCTCCCCACTCACACCTCTTTGCCGCCAGCGGTGCTGCCATGAATGCTAAGCAGTACTGTGAGATGCAGCTGCAGGATCTCCTGGATGACCTGTACTCTGACATTAAGCTTACGGTGGAAGTGGATCGTCTGGAGCCCCTCTTCCAGTCCCAGGAAGAATACGATGAGTTTACAAAAGAGCATAACCGGTTTACGGTAAAGAGAGGCGACATTTCTACCTATAAAGGCAAATGTTATCTCGGAATCGATGCCGGATCCACCACCACTAAGATTGCCCTCATCGGTGAGGATGGGTCGCTCTTGTTCCATTTCTATGATAACAATAACGGCAGTCCTCTGAAAACCACCATGCGTGCCATAAAGGAATTGAAAAAACAATTGCCGGAAAAGGCGGTGATCGCCGGTTCTTGTTCCACCGGATATGGGGAAGCGCTTCTGAAATCTGCGCTTAAGCTGGATCATGGTGAGGTGGAAACCATGGCCCATTACTATGCAGCGGCGTTTTTCGAGCCAGATGTGGACTGTATCCTGGACATCGGCGGCCAGGATATGAAATGTATCAAGATTAAGAATCAGGCCGTGGACAACGTACTGTTAAATGAAGCCTGTTCCTCAGGCTGTGGTTCTTTCATTGAGACATTCGCCAGATCCCTGGATTATTCAGTGCGTGATTTTGCTAAGATTGCTCTTTTTGCAGAATCTCCCATCGATCTGGGATCCCGCTGTACCGTCTTTATGAATTCCAAGGTTAAGCAGGCCCAGAAAGAGGGCGCATCTGTTGGGGATATCTCCGCCGGACTGGCTTATTCCGTTATCAAGAACGCCATTCTTAAGGTCATCAAATTAACCGATCCCAAGCAGCTTGGTGATAAGATTGTGGTTCAGGGCGGAACATTTTATAACGATGCCGTTCTTCGTAGTTTTGAACGTATCTCAGGATGCAAAGCGGTCCGCCCGGATATCGCAGGCATCATGGGGGCATTTGGTGCTGCTTTGATTGCCAGAGAGCGAAGTGACGAAGTCGAGAAAAGCTCCATGCTTTCTCTGGATGAGATCATTAATCTTAAGTACACCAACTCCATCAGCAGATGCCAGTTCTGCAACAACCATTGTCTGCTGACCATAAATGATTTTGGAGATAACCGCCTCTTTATCACCGGCAACCGCTGTGAGCGGGGTCTTGGAATCCAGAAGAAGAAAAATGAGATTCCTAATCTATATGATTATAAATACAAAAGAATATTTGCCTATAAATCTCTGTCGGAGGAAGAGGCAGTCCGTGGGACCATCGGTATTCCCCGGGTTTTGAATATCTATGAGAATTATCCCTTATGGCATACATTCTTTACGAAACTTGGTTTCCGGGTGGTAATCTCCCCCAGGTCTTCCCGAAAGATCTATGAGATGGGCATCGAATCCATCCCCAGCGAATCCGAATGCTATCCGGCAAAGATTGCCCACGGGCATGTTATGTGGCTGCTGAAAAAGGGAATCAATCAGATCTTCTATCCCTGTATTCCTTATGAGCAGAATGAGACCATTGACTCTAACAACCATTACAACTGCCCCATCGTAACCTCCTATGCGGAGAATATCAAAAATAATATGGAGGAGCTGAGAGATCCTTCCGTACGTTTTATGAATCCATTCATCGCTTTGGACAACAAGGAGGCTCTCAAGGTCCGTTTATATGATGAACTGTCTGTTTACTACGACGTGACCCAGAATGAGATTAACGAAGCGGTGGAAGCCGCCTATCAGGAAGCCGACCAGGTACGTAATGATATCCGGACCAAGGGGGAAGAAACCCTGGCTTATCTGGCAGAGAATGGCGGTATGGGTATCGTACTCTGCGGCAGACCTTATCATATTGACCCGGAAATCAATCACGGCATCCCTGAGTTGATCACTTCCTATGGGATTGCGGTACTGAGTGAAGATTCTATAAGCCATCTGGGTAATGTGGAGCGTCCTCTCATCGTATCTGACCAGTGGATGTACCATTCCAGACTGTATGGTGCCGCTAATTATGCCAAGAAAAACAAACAGCTTGAAGTAATACAGCTTAATTCCTTCGGATGTGGCCTGGATGCAGTTACCACGGATGCTGTTAATGATATCTTGTCTAACTCCGGCCGTATCTACACGGTTCTTAAAATCGATGAGGTCAATAACCTGGGTGCTGCCAGAATCCGTATCCGTTCTCTCATCGCAGCAGTCCGGATCCGCAACAAACGGCATATCGAACCTAAGATCGTACCTGCCAATATCAAGAAGGTGGAATTTACCAAAGAAATGCGGAAAGATTACACCATCCTGGTACCTCAGATGTCACCGATTCATTTTAATCTTCTTGAACCGGTTTTCCGCAATGCAGGCTACCATGTTGATGTACTCCCACAGATGGGCAGAAAGGCTGTGGATGCGGGACTAAAATATGTAAACAATGACGCATGCTACCCTTCCCTGATCGTGGTGGGACAGATTATGACTGCTCTTACCTCCGGTAAATATGACCTGAATAAGACAGCCATCATCATTACCCAGACCGGCGGAGGCTGCCGTGCTACCAATTATATCGGATTTATCCGGCGTTGTCTGGCCAAAAACGGCTATGGGCATATCCCGGTTATCAGTCTGAGTGTGCAGGGTATCGAGAAGAATGAAGGCTTTAAATGGACGGTTCCCCTGGTTCACCGTCTGCTCCAGGCAGTTATCTATGGTGACCTTTTCATGCGCTGTCTCTACCGGGTAAGACCTTATGAGCAGGTGAAAGGTTCTGCCAACCGCCTTCATGATATATGGGAAAAACGCTGTATCAAATCCCTGGAGAAGGCAAACTACTTTACCTTCCGCAAAAATGTTAAGCAGATCATCCATGATTTCGATTCCTTACCTATCACTGATGAGGTAAAACCAAGAGTCGGTATCGTTGGAGAGATCCTGGTGAAGTTCCTTCCGGACGCCAACAACCACCTTGTGGATCTTCTGGAATCCGAAGGTGCGGAAGCAGTCATGCCTGATCTCTTGGATTTCATGTTCTACAGCCTATATAATGCTAATTTCAAATCAGAATTTCTCGGGAAGTCATCCAGGGCAGCGAGACTGTGTAATCTTGCCATCAATGCCATCGAAGTCTACCGGGGATTCTTAAGGAAAGAACTGGAACGCAGCAAGAGATTTGACGCTCCTCCCCATATCAAGGAGCTTGCCACTTATGCGGATCCTATCGTCTCCCTGGGCAATCAGACCGGAGAAGGCTGGTTCCTTACCGGAGAGATGGTGGAACTGATCAAAGGCGGTGCTGCAAATATCGTTTGTACCCAGCCCTTTGCCTGTCTTCCTAACCATGTAGTCGGTAAGGGAGTGATCAAGGAACTTCGCCGTGTTTACCCGGATTCCAACATCGTGGCCATCGATTATGACCCGGGTGCCAGTGAAGTAAACCAGATCAACCGTATTAAATTAATGCTGGCGACAGCTCAGAAACGGCTGCAGGAGAAATAAAAAAAATATAAACAAAAAGAAGAGATTACACCTATAGTCCATAAAGGTGGTACCCTGTGGGTAGGTTTCCTTCGAAAAAGGAGAAAACATTTTCTCAGGAAACCATACCCACAATCCACCTAATTTATATCTTTGTGTAATCTCTTCTTTTTTATTGTTGGTTAGCAAATTGAATGATTGAAAAACTAATTGTTATGTTTTTGCATGTAATCCAGAGCCTGGTGGGCGGTGTTGGCCAGGTAACGGATGACTTCCACAGGGTATTTTCCTATGGCGGTTTCGCCGGTTACCATGATGCTGGATGCCCCGTCTGTCACTGCGTGGAAGATATCGGAGACTTCAGCGCGGGTTGGAACAGGTCGGGTTTCCATACTGGCTAACATCTGGGTCACCACCATAAATGGCACACGGGCTGTGGAGCAGATTTCTGAGATTTCTTTCTGTACCCGTGGCAATTCCCACAGGGGCATACTGTTTCCCAAATCTCCTCTGGCGATTACAATCTCATCAGCCAGATCCAGATAATCATGGATCTTTCGTACCCCTGACATGTTCTCAATCTTTGCCAGAAGGGAGAGATGTCCGCAGCCGCTCTCTTCCATGGCCTTGCGGACTTCCACGAGATCTTCTCTGTCCCTCACAAAAGGCTGCATAATACCTGTCACCCCATAATCCGGGGCATTGATAAGATTCTCCCTGTCCTGTCTGGTAAGAACAGGTGTCCGTAACTCTCTTCCCGGAAGCGCAATGCTTTTCCTTGATTCCAGTTTACCTCCGCGCAGCACTGTGCACAGAAATACAGGGCCATCAAGGTCTTCTGTGGCAGTACTCTCTGCAGGTCCTGATTCGACCTCCAGCAGGATTTTCCCGTCATCCAGCAGGATAGACTGTCCTGGAGTAAGACAGGGAGATATCACATCCGGGACCGGTAATTCCTGTCCTCCCAGCAAGATTTTATCTCCCGATTCCAGGATAAGAGGTTGGGGCAGACTGCCGATTCTAAGTTCAGGGCCCTGCATATCAATAAGCAGATCCGGTGAAGTGATTCCGGCCTCAGCGGATGCCATATGATACAAAT
>JBGVCE010000453.1:0-6627 GCA_045226235.1 Anaerobutyricum sp. | reverse complement strand
TAACAGGTATTGCCACCGGTTTCCGTGAACTTGACTACAAGCTGACGGGACTTCACCCGTCGGAACTCATTCTGGTGGCTGCCAGACCGGCCATGGGTAAGACAGCCTTCGCCCTGAACATCGCTCAGTATGCGGCTTTCCGGGATAATAAAAAGGTGGCTATCTTCAGCCTGGAGATGTCCAAGGAGCAGTTGGTAACCCGACTGATTGCCTCGGAAGCCATGGTGGACTCCCAGATGATCCGAACCGGAGAACTTAGGGACAGCGACTGGGAGAAACTCCTGGAAGGAGCTTCCCTTATCGGTAATTCCAACCTGATTATCGATGATACGGTCTCCAGCCTGGCGGAGATCCGTTCCAAATGCCGCAAGTACCGGCAGACCTATGGGATTGAACTGGTTGTGATAGACTATCTGCAGCTGATGAGTGGAAGTGCAGGCCGCAGAAATGAATCCAGACAGCAGGAAATCTCTGAGATCTCCAGAGGTCTCAAGGTTCTGGCCAAGGAATTACAAATACCCATCATCGCCCTTTCCCAGCTGTCCAGAGCCGTGGAGGCCAGACAGGACCACAAACCCATGCTCTCGGACCTCCGTGAATCCGGAGCCATCGAGCAGGATGCGGATGTGGTTATGTTCCTGTACAGGGATGAATACTATAATCCGGACTCGGAGAAGAAGAACCTGGCGGAGGTCATCGTGGCCAAGCAGAGAAACGGTTCCACGGGAACCATCGAGCTGGTATGGCTGGGCCAGTACACCAAGTTCGCCAATAAAGAGATGGAACGATAGAAAAGAAAAAAGCGGTGCTTTCCTGAAAAAGCACCGCTTCTATTCTTTATTGATCTTAAGAATGTTTTATGGTAAAGATCAACCCTGCTCAATAGCACCAGTAGGGCAAACACCAGCACATGCGCCGCAGTCAAGACATGCGTCTGCATCGATGTTATACTGGCCGTCGCCTTCGCTGATTGCGCCAACAGGACATTCGCCTTCACAAGTACCACACATGATACAAGCATCAGTAATTACATATGCCATAATATAGTCCTCCTTTTTATATTTACAAATATGTTGTATTATTATAATATACTCATTTATGCGGAAAAAGCAAGTTTATTTTTACGAACAATATGTATGGTTAAAATAACCTCATTTCTTCGTAAAAATGAGAGATCAGGAGGAGCTATTTTCCGGAAAAGAACAGTTTTGCAGAGACATGAAAACTATGGTATGATAGAATCCTTATGGATAAACTAATCATCGGATAAATCGTATTCTGACAGATATAGAAGGGAAACATCGTGGAACGAAAAATCATATATCGGGACAGGATCGACCATAAGATCCTGTTCATCATGGTGAGTCTGATTGCCTTCGGATTAGTGATGATCTACTCGGTGGCAATCTCGCAAAATAGAATAAGTCTCTTTTACAAACAGCTGGCATGTATGTCCGTAGGATTTGCTGGTGTATTTATACTACGCCGCATCAAGATGGATTATATCCTTTACGTCATGGCCATACCTGTCTATGTGTTAAGCTACGGCTTTACCCTGCTGCTGCTGGCACCGGACCCCATCACGGTAAATGTAAACGGAGCAACCCGCTGGCTGAAGGTGGGTCCCGTGAACTTCCAGGTGGCGGAGTACGTAAAACTGGCAGTTATCCTCATCCTGGCCCTATGGATCGAGTATGCCAGATACCGCCGCGGCCTTCGGGAGGAGATCATCTTCATCCTTGGAGGATGGGCCCTGGGCGGACTCCCGGCAGTCCTGCTGATGGGTATCAGTAACGACCTTTCCTCTTCCCTGGTAGTGCTGGGCATCACTTTTGTGATGATCTTTGTATCTTCCCGTGGATGGACCGGCTGGATCATGCATATCGTCCTCTTCCTGCTGGCGGTGGTGGCTGTGGTTCTCGTCGTCATGTATGTGGAACGGAACATGCCCGACCCTTCCGAGGTGAATGAGGTGCCTTTCCGAATCCGGAGAATTGCCGCCTGGCTTCATCCGGAACGCTTTGCCAATACCATCGCCTACCAGTCCGTACATTGCCTCTATGCCATCGCCAACGGGGGATGGTTCGGTAAGGGATTAGGACAGAGCTGGCAAAAAGCCAGCCTGCCCGAGAGTGAAAATGACGTAATCTTCGCCATCATTGTGGAGGAGCTGGGAATCTTCGGCGGTCTGGTTTTAATTTTCCTCTTTATGGTTCTGGTGACATTGATCTTCAAGGTGGCTCTGAACCAGAAAAACCTCTTTAGCAAGATGATCTGTACCGGCGTGGGAACCCACATCATGCTTCAGGTGGTGATTCACTGCGGCGTCTGCATGAACCTGATTCCTAACACAGGTATCGGTCTGCCCTTTATCTCCAGCGGATTGACGGCGGCTCTCTTCCAGCTGGCGGAGATGACCATCGTTCTTTCCTCGGCAAATGTACATATCTTTGACCGCTATAACAGGGCCAGGGAGTTGGTGCGCAGCAAGAAGAGAAAGAAAGATCAAAGGTTCTTCATGGGCCGCAGACTTGAGAAGAGGGAAGCCAGAGAAGCTGCCATGACCAGAGTGGAGGAGATCGGAAAAGATTCCGGCCGGCATGAAGAAGGCTGGGAAGGCTTAAATATCAGCGGGACTCCCGCCTCCAGAAGGAAATCTGCCATCGCTTCACGTCCGGGCAGCGCTGAGATAGATAGAAATACCAGAAGGAGTACAAACCGGACTATCGACAGACCAGCCGGGGAGGCAGGTAACCGTAGTACCAGCCGGACTTCAACCGGTGGCAGTTCGGCTACTTCAAGAAACTATAACAGAGCCGGAAGCAGCCGAACCGGGTATAGCAATCGGACCGGAAATAGCCGAGCCGGAAGCAGCAGCCGTGCCAGAAATACCGGTCAATTTCGGATGGTAGAGAACACCGGCCGCAGATCTTCCGGCACATCCAATATCAATTCGGTGGATGAGTACCGCAAGCGCCTGGCAGAAACCCGGGCAGCCTACGAGAAGAATCGCAAGCCGGCCCCCACCAGCATCTACTCCTGGAAATACGGGGAGACAAAGGGCAAAACTGACGAGCAGAAGCCAAAAGGCCCCGGTTTGGAATTGATTCCGCCGGGAGGAAATCCCCGGGATGACCACAGGAGATGAGGCGGGTCGAAAAAAGACTTGTACAATGTTTTACAATGCGTTACAATAAACTAGGAAACAAAATAATAGTCTTCAGGGCAGGGTGAGATTCCCGACCGGCGGTATGCATCCCCATAGGATGCGAGCCCGCGAGCCTCATGGCATGATCCGGTGTGATTCCGGAGCCGACGGTACAGTCCGGATGGAAGAAGATTTATGGATTTTTGCAGGGGTTTCTTCCTCTATGGGATGGAAACATTTGTAAATTATTTATAAAGAATATCGCATGTTTAAAGCTCTGAGATCGTGTATCCCAGGGCTTTTTATATTTTGGATATCTTTGGAGGGAAAATGGATCAGTTTATACCGGAAGAAAAATATATGCGCCGAGCCATAGAACTGGCTAAGCTGGGCAGTGGCCGTGTGAACCCCAACCCCCTGGTGGGGGCGGTGATCGTGCGGGACGGAGAAGTCCTGGGGGAAGGATGGCACGAATGTTATGGTCAACTCCACGCTGAGAGAAATGCCATAGCCCATGCCAAGGAAGCGGGGAACAGCCTGGAAGGAAGTACCATCTACGTTACTTTGGAGCCTTGCTGCCATTATGGCAAGACCCCTCCCTGCACTGAGGCCATCATCGAGAATAAGATTGCCAGAGTGGTGGTGGGATCCGACGACCCCAACCCTAAGGTGGCGGGAAAAGGATTCCGGATCCTTAAGGAACACGGCATCGAAGTTTATCCCCACTTCCTCAAGGAAGAATGCGATGCCATCAACGATGTGTTTTTCCACTACATTTTAACGGGAAGACCATTTGTAGCGATGAAATATGCCATGACCATGGATGGAAAGATTGCCTGCTATACCGGTCACTCCCAGTGGGTAACGGGGGAAGAATCCCGGGCCCATGTGCAGACACTCCGCAACCTTTATAAGGGGATCATGGTAGGAATCGGCACGGTTCTGGCGGACGACCCTACGCTAAACTGCCGCCTGGAGGGAGGCAGGAATCCGGTCCGCATCGTATGTGACACTAATCTTAGGATTCCTTTGGACTCCAAACTGGTGAAAACAGCCGGAGAGTATCCTCTCATCGTTGCCTGTGCCCAGGGAGCGGACCCTGAGAAGAGGGTGGCCCTGACGGAAGCAGGGGCAGAAGTGATTCCTCTGCCCAAGAAGGAAGAGTCCCTTGACCTGGATATGCTGATGGATGAGCTGGGTGAGAGGAAGATCGACGGTATCCTCTTAGAGGGAGGAGGCACCCTGAATGAAAGTGCTTTGAAGGCAGGTATCGTACAGAAGGTCTACTGCTATATTGCCCCTAAGATCTTCGGCGGATCTGAAGCGAAATCTCCGGTGGAAGGCCAGGGAAAGGCCAGGGCAGATGAAGCCTGGCAGTTCCGCAGGGTTTCCGTGGACAGCTTTGGGGATGACCTGATGATTACTTACCTCAGGGAGGATTAACATCCGGATCTGAGGATAGAAAGGAAGTTAAACCATATGTTTACAGGAATTATCGAGGAGGTCGGAACCATCCGATCCATCAAGAAAGGCGCAAAATCTGCCATCATCACCGTGGAGGCTTCCAAGATTCTGGAAGATGTCCATATCGGCGACAGCATCTGTACCAACGGAGTTTGTCTGACGGTAACCACATTTGACAAAAACACTTACAGTGTGGATGTGATGCATGAAACCCTGCGCCGCACCAACCTGGGAGACCTGAAAAGTGGGAGCCGGGTGAATCTGGAGCGGGCCATGGCAGCGGACGGCAGGTTTGGTGGACATATCGTGGCAGGCCACATCGACGGAACCGGCGTGATTACTTCCATGACCCGGGATGATAACGCCATCTGGATTGTGATAAACACGGAAAAATCCATCCTGAAATACATCGTAAACAAAGGATCCATCACCATCGACGGGATCAGCCTGACCGTGGCAGATGTAGATACCTCAAGCTTCTCTGTTTCCGTAATCCCCCACACTGGAGACAACACCACACTTCTGTCCAAGAAGCCGGGAGACACGGTGAACCTGGAGACGGATATGATTGGGAAATATGTGGAGAAACTGCTTCATTTCCAGGCGGAAGAGGAGAAAGGGAGTTCACGGATAACCATGGAATTCCTGGCTGAGCACGGATTCTAATTAACATAAATATAGCGTAACGAAAGGAAGAAACTATGGGAGATTTTTATATCGAGGATGATCTTTCCTTCGAATTTAACCCAATGGAAGAGATTCTGGAAGAAATCAAGAACGGCAATATGGTGGTTGTTGTGGATGATAACACTGCCGAGAGTACAGGTGCTCTCGTTATGGCCGGTTCCAAGGCAAATGCCGTATCCGTTAACTTTATGATGACAAATGCAAGAGGAACCCTGGCGATCCCCATGAATGAGGAGGTGGCCAGGAGGCTTGGCCTGGAGGAACTGATCTGGGAGAGCAAAGAGCAGTACGCAGCTGTTTCCACCATCACCATCGATGCCCTGGATACTACCTATGGGATTTCCGCCCATGACAGAGCTGTAACAGCCAAGAAGGCTGCCTCAGAAGATTCCACAGCCGCTGACTTCCGCCGTCCGGGACATATGGCCCCCAAGGTGGCCCAGAATGGTGGAGTATTAAAACGAAGTGGCTTTACCGAAGCCTCCGTGGACCTGTCCAACATGGCAGGATGTGGCTCAGTGGCCCTACGATGTGTCATCCTGAATGAGGAAGGCTCCATCGCCAGAGGGGAAGAATTGTTCAACTTTGCCAAGGAGTTTGACCTGAAGATCACCTCCATCGAGAACCTGATCGAGTACCGCAGGAGAACCGAGAATTTCGTAAGCCGTGAGGCAGATGCCAACTTCCCGTCGAAGTTTGGACATTTCCGTATCATCGGCTTTGTCAATAAACTCACTGGAGAGCATCACGTAGCCCTGGTGAAGGGAGATGTGGCAGACGGAAATCCCGTCCTCTGCCGTGTCCATTCCGAATGCCTTACCGGCGACGGCTTTGGTTCCCGCCGCTGCGACTGCGGACAGCAGCTGGCAGCCGCCCTGCGGATGATCGAAGCAGAAGGCCGGGGAGTCCTTCTCTACATGAGGCAGGAGGGACGTGGAATCGGCCTGATCAACAAGCTGAGAGCCTACGAACTCCAGGATCAGGGTATGGATACCGTGGAGGCCAACCTGGCTCTGGGATTCCCGGAAGATCTGAGGGATTATGGTATCGGAGCTCAGATTCTGGCTGACCTGGGTGTGAGGAAACTTCGCTTAATGACCAACAACCCACTGAAACTTATCGGTTTATCCGGTTACGGCATCGAGATCGTGGAGCGTGTTCCAATCCAGATCGAGGCCAACTCAGACGACCTCTTCTACCTGAAGACCAAACAGGAGAAGATGGGGCATATCACAGATTATTAACTAAAACTTCCCACACCGTAAAGGTGTGTTGAACCTTGAAAACTCAATAATATAGGCAACAAAAAAGCATAGAAACCGCTTCTA
>JBGVCE010000452.1:0-10882 GCA_045226235.1 Anaerobutyricum sp. | reverse complement strand
CATAACTAACGCATCGTTATCCCATGGCACGAGCCAAAAGGAGCCAACAAACCGGAGCCATGGCCATAGCTAACGCATCGTTAACCCATGGCACCGCCCAAAGGGAGCCGACAAACCGAAGCCATGGCCATAAAGAACGTAGCATTAACCCATGGCACGAGCCCGAAACAGCCAACAAACCGGAGCCATGGCCATAAATAACGCAGCATTAACCCATGGCACGAGCCAGAAAACACCGGCAAACTGAAGCCATGGAAGAAGTTAACGCCCTGTCATCCCATGGCACCACTCCCGCCATCAGCAAAAAGAGTAAGCCATTACCCCCCCCCACCGACAGAAAAAAGAGTAAGCCTTCCCCCTCTTTTTTGTACAAAACGCAGTACAACAAGTAAATCTCTTTACTTTCAATGTTGAAAATGCTAAAATTATCCATGAACTATGTATTCATAACTTTTAACTTAATAAAGGAGGAATTATCATGCCAAGAGCAAAACAGTCTATGGATGGCAATACCGCTGCGGCTCATGTAGCATACGCTTATACTGAAGTTGCTGCTATCTATCCTATCACACCCTCCAGCCCTATGGCCGACTCACTGGATATGTGGTCAGCTGCAGGACTTGAGAATATTTGGGGCAATAAAGTGGTAGTTAGCGAACTTGAGTCTGAAGCTGGTGCTTCAGGTGCTGTACATGGCTCCCTTGCAGCCGGTGCTATCACAACCACATTTACCGCATCCCAGGGTCTGTTACTGATGATCCCTAATATGTATAAGATTGCTGCAGAGCAGCTTCCCTGCGTATTAGATGTATCCGCTCGTACCGTATCCACACATGCGCTGAACATCTTTGGTGATCACAGTGACGTTTACGCATGTCGTCAGACCGGTTTCGCTATGCTCTGCGAATCCAACCCACAGGAAGTTATGGACTTAAGCCCGGTTGCTCATCTGTGTGCAATCGAAGGTAAGGTTCCGTTCATCAACTTCTTCGATGGTTTCCGTACTTCCCACGAGATCCAGAAGATCGAAAAATGGGATTATGAAGATCTTAAAGAAATGTGCAACGAGGATGCAGTTAAAGCATTCCGTGAGCATGCACTCAACCCAGAAAGACCGGCTATGCGTGGTTCCCACGAAAACGGTGACGTATTCTTCCAGCACAGAGAGGCTTGTAACTCAGTTTACGAAGCACTTCCGGCTGTTGTTGAGAAATACATGGGCATGATCAATGAGAAGATCGGAACAGACTACGATTTATTCAACTACTATGGCGCTCCGGATGCAGACCGTGTTATCATCGCTATGGGCTCCATCAATGATGTGGCAGAAGAAGTAGTAGATTACTTAACAGCTAAGGGCGAAAAAGTCGGCGTAATCAAAGTTCGTCTGTATCGTCCATGGGTATCCGATTCCCTGCTTAAGGTTATTCCTGACACAGTGAAGAAGATCGCTGTACTTGACCGTACAAAAGAGCCGGGTTCCTTAGGTGAACCGCTTTACCTCGATGTTGCAACCACACTGCGTGAAGCAGGAAAGAACGACATCATCCTTACCGGCGGACGTTATGGTTTAGGATCCAAGGATACACCACCTTCCTCCGTATTTGCAGTATACAAAGAGCTTGAATTAGACGATCCTCGTCCACGTTTCACCATCGGTATCGAAGATGATGTAACATACCTGTCCTTACCGGAATTCAAGCCGGCTCCGATTACCTCCACACCTGGAACAATCGAATGTAAATTCTGGGGTCTGGGCGGTGACGGTACTGTAGGTGCTAACAAGAACTCCACCAAGATCATCGGTGACCACACAGATAAATACATCCAGGCTTACTTCCAGTATGACTCCAAGAAGACCGGTGGTATCACAATTTCCCACCTTCGTTTTGGTGACAAACCAATCAGAAGCCCATACTATATCAACCAGGCTGACTTCGTGGCATGCCACAATCCGTCTTATGTCGTTAAGGGATATAAGATGGTTCAGGATGTAAAACCGGGCGGAATCTTCATGATCAACTGCCAGTGGTCCGACGAAGAACTCGACAAGCATATGCCTGCTGAGTCCAAGAAATACATCGCTGACAACAACATTCAGTTATATACCATCAATGCGATCGACAAGGCTATCGAGATTGGTATGGGCAAACGTACCAACACGATCCTTCAGTCCGCATTCTTCAAGTTAGCAAACATCATGCCGATCGAAGAGGCTGTTGATTACATGAAGTCCGCAGCTAAGAAGTCCTACATGCGTAAGGGCGAGGCTATCGTAGAGATGAACTACAAAGCCATCGATGCAGGTCTGGATGCTATCCATAAGGTAGAAGTACCTGAGTCCTGGGCTAACCCGACACCGGATGCTCCGAAGGCTCCGCTGGAAGGAATCCCGGCAACTATCGACATGGTAGAGAAACTGATGAACCCAATCGCCAACATGGATGGCGACGATCTTCCTGTATCCGCATTTGTCGACAGAGCAGACGGTCAGTTCGAGCTGGGCGCTTCCGCTTACGAGAAACGTGGTACTGCTGTAAATGTTCCGGAATGGGATGCAGCTAAATGTATCCAGTGTAACCTCTGCGCATTTGTATGTTCACACGCTACTATCCGTCCATATATGGTAAGCGAAGATGAGATCAAGGCTGCACCTGATAACATGAAGGTAGCAGACACCAAGCCAAAAGCTTCCGAGTACAAGTTCACTATGTCCGTATCCCCGTTAGATTGTATGGGATGTGGCGAGTGTATTACTGTATGTCCGACCAAGGCTATCCAGATGGTACCGCAGGAATCTCAGGCAGCAGAGCAGCCGGTATGGGATTACTTAGTAGCAAACGTAGGCAGAAAAGATACTGCTCCTGCAGCTACAACCGTAAAAGGTTCCCAGTTCAACCAGCCATTGCTTGAGTTCTCCGGCTCCTGTGCAGGATGTGCTGAGACATCCTACGCTCGTCTGGTAACTCAGTTATTCGGTGAGCATATGTATATCTCCAACGCAACAGGATGTTCCTCCATCTGGGGCGGACCTGCTGCTACGAGCCCATATACTGTAAATAAAGATTCCAAGAAGGGTCCGGCATGGTCCAACTCCCTGTTCGAGGATAACGCAGAGCACGGCTTTGGTATGTTCCTCGGCCAGAAGACCATCCGTAACCAGACCATCGCAATCCTTGAGAAGATGGCTGCTTCCGACAAAGCATCCGACGAATTCAAGGCTGCATTTGATAAATTCATGGAGACCAAGGATGACACCCTGGCAAATGGTCCTGCAACAGATGCCCTCATCGCTGAGGTAGAAAAAGCAGCAGCCGATGGTTGTCCTGATGCTCCTGCAGTATTAGATAAGAAAGATTACCTGTCCAAGAAATCCGTATGGATCCTCGGTGGTGACGGATGGGCATACGATATCGGTTTCGGCGGCTTAGATCATGTACTTGCTTCCGGCGAAAACGTAAACGTACTCGTATTCGATACCGAGATGTACTCCAACACAGGTGGACAGGCTTCCAAGGCTTCCAATATCGGTGAAGTATGTCAGTTCGCTGCAGCCGGTAAAGAGATCAGCAAGAAGAGCCTTACAGAGATCGCTATGACATACGGATACGTATACGTAGCTCAGATCGCTCTTGGCGCTAATCCAAACCAGGCTCTGAAGTGCTTATACGAAGCAGAAGCTTACAACGGACCATCCCTGATCATCGGTTACGCTCCTTGCGAACTTCACGGAATCGCTAAGGGTGGTATGAACCACTGCCAGGATGAGATGAAGAAAGCTGTTGCTTCCGGTTACTGGAACCTCTTCTCCTTCGATCCGGCTAAGAAGGCTAAAGGTCAGAATCCATTTACCTTAACCTCCAAGGCAGGCGACGGAACATATCAGGAATTCCTGAACAACGAAGCACGTTACACACGTCTGATCAAACCATTCCCGGAGAGAGCAGAAAGACTCTTCAAGGAATCCGAAGAAGCTGCTATCGCGCGTTTCGAGAAATACCAGAGGATGGTAGAACTCTACAAATAAGAAGCAGTAAAAAGGGGTCAGACCCCATTACGAAAGTGTTAAAAGCTTCGTAATTAATCATTAATATTAATACCCCTGCCAGCGGGCTATTCCGCAGGCAGGGGTATTTCTTTGCTTATTTTCATGGTACCTGCTCCTTTTTGTAAGGAGAGGATTATATTGTTTTTCGTAAATAAGTCAATTATAATAAAAAGAAAGAGTATAGATTGCCTGCTAATAAGAAAGGATGTGTCATGATTCCAAGAATAATCCGAAGAACATTTCTTATTATACTTCTTGCCATAATTATATTGATAGCTGGTTTTCTCGCCTACCTGAAGGTAACAGAATACAACCCTTTGCCCGTCGCGGAGCTGGCTGTGGAAGGCAGCGCAGAAGGAAGCTATCATGTGGGAGACCAATTGAAGATTATGACCTGGAACATTGGCTACGGCGCCCTGGGAGATAATGCGGATTTCTTCATGGACGGCGGCCAGATGGTCATGTCCGCTGACCGGGAGAGGGTACAGGAAAACATGGAAGCCATCCTGTTAGCCATAGAGTCTGCCAAGCCCAGGATCCTCTTTCTCCAGGAGGTGGATCATAATTCCACCAGGTCCTATCATCTGGATGAGAGCCAGATGATCCGGGACAGGATGCCGGGCTATGAATCAAGCTTTGGATTCAATCATAAAGCCGCCTTGGTACCCTATCCCATCCCGCCCGTTGGCAGGGTGGAAGCCGGGGTTATGACATTTACCGACAGTCATGTGACATCCGTTAAACGCATCCAGCTTCCCATCCCATTTAATGGGCTGGTGAAAATGGTGAACTTAAAGCGGTGCGTAACGGAAACCCGTATCCCTGTAGATGAGAAAGAACTTGTCCTCTACAACCTTCATCTGGAGGCATACGACAGCGGGGAAGGAAAAGTCGCCCAGACCAGGATGCTGGTCCGGCTAATGGAAACAGAAAGAGAAAAAGGAAACTATGTCATCGCCGGCGGGGATTTCAACCAGTTTCTCACCCTGGAAGACCGGGAGGCCTACCCGGAACAGGCGGGCAAATGGCAGCCGGGGATAATGGATACGGAACAGTTTGGAGAAGGATGGACCTTCCTCATGGACCAAAGCAATCCAAGCTGCCGCAGCCTGGATCAGCCATACGCAGGGGCTGACCATGACAGCTTTCAGTATTATCTGATTGATGGATTCATTGCCTCAGATAATATTAAAGTGAAGGAATTAAAGACACTGAATCTCGATTTCAAAAACTCAGACCACAATCCTGTGGTGATGGAGTTCATTTTACAGTAAATAACTACTTCACCTCACGATTAATATAATACATATTAGAATAGTAAATAGGGAATTGTGTCATTTTTATTATAGAAAAGGAAAAAGAGATGAAGAAGGTTTCTCTACAAAATAAGAGGATTTGGCTTGTCCTGATTGAGATATTGACTATGGTCATACAGCTAAACCTATTGTGGTCAGCCGAAGCTTATGCCAGTAACCTGTCATTAACTACCAGCAACAACACAGTGCTGGCATTTACTGCGGATGTCCATAATAAGATTGATAACGTTGCCGCAAATCGTCAGAGCAGGTGGATAGATACAGTTATTAAGAAATACGGCAAAATCGATGCCATGGGTTTTTGCGGCGACATAGGCAGCGGCCGTGCAAAGGAAAGCGAGTTCTGGGATTTTACCCAGGCGGTCATGGATGTGTCAGACCAAAAAGGGATCGTAGATATCTATACCACCGGCAACCATGAGTTTAAAAACGGTAACTATTCCGGCACTTCAAACCCCGTTGCGAAAAATTTCATCGTAGATGCGGAGGGTTTAGTTGGGGATAATTACGTCATTTACTGTCTGGGAACTGAAAACTGGGACAACAGCACAGATAATTACACTACTGACCAGATTACTAAACTCCAGAATTATCTGTCTGGTGCTGATGCAGGGAAACCCATCATCGTTCTGACTCATTTCCCCTTACATTATTATAGAGGGAGCCAGACCAGGAAGACGAAAAACGCAGATCAGGTCATCGATGTTCTCAACGAAGCTTCCGGGAAAGGCAAAAAAATCATTCTGCTGTGGGGTCATAATCATACTATATCTGATATTAATTATGATGAGATTTTTCAGCCCGGAAGCATTATGGAATACAGCAGCGGCAACAATAAAGAAATTCAGTTTTATTACGGTTCGGCAGGCTGTATGAGTGACAGTGAGTATGGAACAGGAAGCGCCTATGTCAAGGGAAAGGGCTTGGTTATAACCATTGACAGTAATGACAGACTGTCCTTTACTTACTATGATGCCAGTGGAAATAATGTATATGAATACAATGAACCTCTGACTCTTCCGGAGGAACATAATGGTATAGATGGTACGCTGGTGGGTAAAGGGGCATCTTATAGAGTAGCTGAAAAGGCAATCTTAACAGCGACATCAGATGAGGGTCCGGCAGGAACGAAATATGCTCCCCTGAAGTTTAAATCTACCAAACAGACCAAAACATCCATCACGTTAAATTGGACGAAAGTCAAAGATGCGACAAAATATGTAATCTATGGCAACAAGTGCGGCAGTTCCAACAAAATGAAAAAGCTTGCCAGAGTCACAGGTAAAACCAAAACTTTCAAAGAGGTTGCCGGAACGAAGATCGCAAAAGGAAAATACTATAAGTTTATTATCCTTGCTTTGGATAAGAATAATCTTGTGGTATCAACTTCCAAGGTGGCCCATGTAGCCAGCAAAGGCGGAAAAGTTGGGAATTACAAGTCTGTATCCATCAAGAAGACTGTTCTTACCAAAGCAAAAAAACTTAAGACAGGCAAGAAGCTTAAGTTAAATGCCAAGGCTATTCGAGCTTCTAAGTTAAAAGTAAAGAGTCATAGAACTCTTCGTTATGAGTCCACGAATACAACAATTGCAGGAGTAACAAAGAAAGGAATCATAAAAGCCAGGAAAAAAGGCACATGTTATGTCTATGCATACGCCCAGAATGGTGTAAGCAAGGCGGTAAAGGTCGTAGTCAAATAAGTAAATCAAAACTAACCAGAATGGGGGGCTCATGCCCCCTATCCATTTATCTCCACAAATAAACAATCTAAGTAAATATGGTAAATATAGTAATTAAAGAGCGGTATAAGTAAGTGGAATTTCCAACAATCGCAAAATAGGATATTTTTTTGTGCAAAATTGGACTGAAATACTATTGTAATACTTTATTAAAATAAGTATAATAATTAATACTGTACCCCTTGTCATATGAGATTAATAAGATGAAACTTCAGATTGTCTATATCTCAGGAATCTATGAAATACTTTGTTTAAAATATTTCATAAGGAAATAGAACAATCCGCATGGATTCTTAGTACTTCTCCCAAATTGACAAAGGATATGAATGATAGTATAATTTCAGATTGCAATGATATTGCAGTGTGGTACGTACATAATGCCTTTCATACATGGGGGGATTATCGTGATTGACTTTCATTCTCATATCCTGCCTGGCATCGACGATGGCAGCAGGAATATTGAAGAAACAAAGCAAATGATACATGAAGAGATTAACCAAGGAGTGACAAGAATAATTGCGACTCCTCATTTTTATGCAAGTAGAACCTCGGCCAAGCACTTTCTGGACTCCAGGAAACAGAGTGAAGAACAACTGAGGGATGCCTTACAGGACATGAACCAGGCTCCCGAAGTTAGAGTAGCGGCGGAGGTTTATTATTTCCCCGGTATCGGCCGGGCAGACATCCTGGATGATCTCACCATACAGGGAACCAACATCCTCTTGGTGGAGATGCCCTTCACTCAGTGGAAAGAGGAAGTATACCGCGATATCAAGGACCTGGTTCGCAAGAGAAAGTTCACAGTGGTTCTTGTTCACGTGGAGCGGTATTATGACTTCCAGAAAGATAAGCTGACCTGGGAGAAAATAATGGCGTTGCCTCTGATCTGCCAGATTAACAGCGGCGGTTTTATAAAGAAGGGATTCCTGGATAAAAAGTACAGATGGGCTATGCATTTCCTGGAAAACCATGAAAAGGTCCTTCTGGGAACTGACTGCCATAACCTGGATACCCGCAAGCCTAACATGGAGCCAGGCAGAAAATCCATCGCTAAGGTTCTGGGAAGAGAAACTCTGGACCGAATTGACAGACTGGGAGAATCCCTCCTGGAACAGGGAATCTGATTGTTACAGAGTAAGGATTCCGGTGTGATAAAGTGTAATAATGAAATCTTTCATTAAAATATAAAAATGATTGGGATTGATATGAATCAGACGAGACAGAAATCACTGATAACTACATTCCTCTTGATTGTAGGCATTTGCCTCTTGGCTATAGGCCTTCTCTCCTGCCGGAAGAATAATGCCGACAAGCATAATGAGCCAAGTGCGGAGGCTACTACAGAAGACTGGGATTATGGATATGATGAGGAATCTATCTCCTTATACTTTGACGAAAACTATTACTCCACCTCAGATCAGATAAAGACCTACCTCTTTATGGGAACTGATGCCAGCGGCACCGGAGATGAACTGGAGGGGACTAAGGACTACAGAGGAACCCTGGCGGACTTCCTCCTTCTGGTGGTGGTTAATAAAACGCAGAATAATTACGGATTCCTACAGATTGACCGCAATACCATCACAGAGGTGGATGTGCTGGACGAGAATAACAAAGCGAATGGCTCTGCCACTGAGCAGATCTGTACTGCCCATTGGTATGGGACGGACAGCGAAGCAGGCTGCGAGAATACGGTAAATGCCGTAAGCTACTACCTAGGGGACCTGGAAATGGACGGCTATTACGCCCTGGGTATGGAGAACATGGGAACCCTCAACCATCTGATTGGGGGTGTGGAAGTCACTCTGGAGGATGACTTCACCGACCAGGATCCTGCTATGAAGAAAGGAACCACTCTGGTACTAAATGATAAGCAGTCGGAGATCTTCATCCGGTCACGAATGAGTATGAAGGATGACACTAACGTCAACCGCATGAGCCGCCAGAGACAATATATGGATGGTTTTCTCGCTAAACTTAAAGAAGAAATCAAAACAAATCCCAACTGCGTCAATGACATCTTTGACCAGTTGGAAGAATCTGCCGATACTAATCTCACCAACCGGGATATCTCCAGACTGGTAAATGATGTGTATAAAGCAGAGAGTCAGGGAATACTGACCATAGAAGGGGAGACCAAGGAAGGAACAATCCTGGGGGACGGAGAAGTCCACGAGGAGTTCTATCCCGATAACGAGTCACTGATTAAAACCATGTGTCAGCTGATGAATCTGACCAAGGATGAAGAATAAACAATAACGATTACTTAAAAGGAGCTATAAGAGATGGATTATCCAAACACCGTCAGAAATGAACAGACTGAGTACGAAATCGACCTGTTGGAATTATTCTACTATTATCGTACTAAAATCTGGTATATCATAGGAGCATTTCTCATCGGAGCTGTCCTGGCAGGTCTGGTTACTTGGCAGCTGATTACCCCAAAATATACTGCAACCGCAAAGATGTATATGGTATCTTCCTCCACGGGATCTGTGGTAGATTTGACAGACTTTAATATCGGTACTTCTCTGTCTCAGGACTATGTAGAACTGATTCAGACTCGACCGGTCTATGAGAATGTTATTAAGGAATTAAACCTAGACTACGAGTATAAAGATTTTAAAGAGATGGTATCCATCGGAACGGTAGGACAAACACGTATCCTTACTATTGCTGCTACCAGTGAAGACCCTAAGGAGGCAGCGAATATCGCTAATGCTTTGGCAACAGAAGCAGAAAAAACAATCCCCAAACTAATGGATACTCCCAAGCCGAATATCGCTGAGAAGGCCATAGTGCCTGAGGAAAAAAGTTCTCCAAGTATGATGAAAAATGTAGCAATCGCCGCCTTGGCCTGTGCCTTTCTCGTGATTGCTATCTTGACGGTTCTTTTTCTTATGGATGATACCATAAAGAGTGCCGAAGATTTAGAGACAGAATTTGGTATTATGCCACTTACTGTTATCCCAGAAGCAGATTTAGGAGCTTTGGCAGAGATTCAGGAGAAACGAAAAAGAAGGAGTATATGGGATCGCCTCTTTGCCAGACATAGTAAAAAGAAGAATAAGAAGAGGTAGGGAGGAAGGAAATAATTATGGGAAAAGAAAAAGTATTAACCTTTGGCGTTATGCCGGAACTTCCTTACTCTGTGGAGGAAGCCATCAACCGGCTTCGTGTTAATGTTAATTTTCTGGGAAAAAGGATCCGCAGAATCATGATTGTCAGCTCGCTGCCAAACGAAGGGAAAAGTTTTGTGGCTATGCAACTGTGGAGACAATTGGCTGAGAATGGAGCGTCCACTCTCTTTATCGACGCGGACCTTCGTAAATCCATTTTAACAGATAAGTACGATATCAGCCTTGAAAATGGAGAGGAGATTTTGGGAACATCCCACTACCTGTCTGGTGAATCTACTCCAGAGGAAGCCATCTACCACACCCATTATGAGAACGGTGATTTCCTTCCTAATACAGACAATGTTGTTAACCCTTCTTTGCTGATAGAAGGACAGCGATTTAAAGAGTTGTTGGACTATGCAGGAGAGCATTACAGATATACTTTCGTAGACTGCCCTCCTTTAGGTTTGGTTTCTGATGGAGAGCAGATTGCCCGGATGTGTGATGGAGCCATCCTCTGCGTAAGAGGAGGGGATACATCCAAATCCATTATCCGTAACTCCATTAATCAGTTGGAGAGGACAGGGTGTCCTCTGCTGGGAGTTGTTATGAATCGGGTTAATACCAGTACAGGTGGGTACTATCATAAATATTACGGAA
>JBGVCE010000451.1:0-5773 GCA_045226235.1 Anaerobutyricum sp. | reverse complement strand
CAGCATACAAGGGAATATGTGACCGTTAACTCTGATTTTGACCAGGAAGGTACTCTTTATCCAAGTCATTTTTGATGCAATGGCATGTAATGAAAAAAGGGAAGTTGTCTTCCGGGGACTCAATGAATACCTGATGCAGCTTGATGAAGATGCGATGGAAACAGAACCGTTTCCTGGGGGATCTCCTCTCTATGTCTTGACAAACTCTTTTAATACCTATGGTGCTTCTGTTATGTTTAATACCGAGGCCATGGACCGGATTGCTTACAGATTTGGTGATGGATATTTTGTTATTCCATCTTCTGTGCATGAGCTTCTTGTGGTTCCAAGAGAAGAAGGTTTCGAACCTGATATGTTCAATACCATGATCAGTGAAGTAGATGAAAATGAAGTATCTGAGGAAGAGATCCTGTCTTACCATGTTCAGTATTACAATCTGGAAGACCATATGTTAAAACGCGCATAGCAATAACACATCATATTAGAAAGGCCGGAAGGCTATGAAAAGGGCAGAGAATTCTGTCCTTTTTTCCTTTTGACGTTTTTTCAGCAGTGCTTCATTTTTTGTCTATATTATAGACAGAGATGAATCAAAGGAGGTATGTAAGGATGAGGATAAATGAACAGGAAAAGAAGATAAAAGATATGATCATTGCGTACATTACAGAACATGGTTACCCTCCCAGCACGAGAGAAATCTGCATGGAAACACACATAAGATCGACATCTACAGTTAATCGATATCTTAAGATAATGCTTGCGAAAGGAATCCTCCAATCAGATCATGGAAGTGGATGTCCGAGGGCAATCCGTGTACCTGGTTATATGTTCAAAAAAGAATAGAAAGAATTCGTTATTCCAAATAGTTTTTTGAAATTGCAGCAGATACGAATACCTTCAATGAATTTATTATTTCAACATTGACAAATTATCGGTATACCGATAATATTAAGGAAAGAGGTGATTCGTATGGATTTTATAGCGGAATTGAAAAAACAAAAATTAAATATCAGGACCTGTTCTGTCAAAAGCGGAATTCCATATGGTACCTTATATCCAATTATTAAAGGTCAGGTAGATATAGGTACTTGCGCTTATTATACAGTAGAAAAGCTCGCACGAGTACTCGGGTATCGTCCAGATCAGATTGTGTATCACAAGGAAGATTTCCAGACTTTCAGGAATAACCTGCATCATAGCATTAAGCGAAATGATCTTCAGACTGTTCTGGGGATTATTGAGAATGATGATGTGGGGTATTACCGCTTACATAGTGATTATATTAAAATGCTTTATCTTCTTGCTACTGTTGATTATATCTGTAAAAAACATGATATCCCTCTATGCGATAAATATAGTGACATTCGCAATATGAAGCTGGAAGAGCCGTATTATGTTGGAGATTCAGCATTTATGAATAGGGATATAGAATCAGGAATACCTGAATTTGCAAGACATAATATCATTGAGGGAGATTTGTATGATGCGGTCTGAAGGCATAATCACAAGAGAAAACGCATACGAAATAATAAAGAAATTTGCTAAAGAATATAGGAAGGAACTTGGAAAGGTCCCAGGTGAAATCATTTTCGTTGGCGGTGGGAGCGTTCAATAAAACCCCGTCATATTCAAAGGTATTACCAGAAGTATCGAAGCACTTCCGTACTCTGAATAATGGCACCCTTGAGATAAGAACAGTAGAGGGAGTTTATCTGATTGCTATGAAATTAAGGGCACGGAGGGAGTACCGAAATGATATCTCAGATGCAATAGGAGTACTTGTAGAAGAAAAAAATACAGGAAACAACATTACTTTTGAAGATATCAGGAACGCTTATGATAAGCTGTATCATGAAGCTATTCCTGATGATTTGTCCAGGAAAATTGAGAAAATCTGCAGTATGGAATTTCAAGAATTAGTATCATTTTACCATAGGCAGATGCATTCTGAGCAGGAGATTGGTAATCGTGTAATTAACTATATCGATGACGGGGCTAATATCAATGCAAAGAACGTTTAAAATGTTATTGCACGAATCAAAGAAAAACTGAGTAATGATTAATTCAAGATTCCCTTTTACTTGGTACCTGCAAAGAAAAGTATAAAAAATAATAGAAATCGAAAATATGTTCGAAAAAATATTGACATTGCAAATTATCTAGTTTATAATCCAATTATCGCTACAAAAACTTAAAAAACTATTTTTGGTCAGCTTGACTTTCCCTTTAGCTGACATGTATGTATCATTAAAAGATCTGCTCCCCCGGAGGAGTTATGTTTACCTGCATACATGGATTTAAAGGAGGAGGAACAGCTGTTTTTTTTTGTTCCCATTCCTATATGTCCATCTAAGTTTTGGAGGTGTTGGAAAAATGTTTAATCGGGAAGATTCAATCGAAGTGATCACATTTCCGTGCTGCCCGAAAGAGAAACTGATCGTATTTAAAGGATCAGGGAAAGGTGGGGTTTCCCTTCGGTGTCCGCGCTGTAACCGGTATGTGAGATTTGATTTTGAACGCATGGAAGGAAAAGTATTCCATGCTATAAAAGGTGCAACATATAAAGAGAACCACTGAGCCGCTAGGGTCGCTGTCAAGTAGACTACATCGTGCCGGGGTATACCATTACGTACATTATGTACTATTGATGGTATGCCCCTTTTTTATTTGGAGGAGAAAAGTATGAAAGAAACATTAGATATAAAAGAAGTAATGGAAAGATATAAAAGAGGTAACAAGAAAGAAGCAGCGGAAGAGATGTGTATTCAGTTTCGCCCCCTGGTATATAAAATAGTAAACAACTATTGTTTTAATGAGAATATCAGGGAAGACCTGGAACAGGAAGGATTTGTATCAATTATTAGTGGCTTGAGGTGTTTTGATCCGGAAAAGTCAAGCCCATTCACATACTTTTCAAGGTGCATCACAAATGCAGTAAGGGATTATGCTTTGAAAGATAAGTATAAAGTTAGCAGGTATTATATGAAAGAGATATCAGAGGTGAAACAGGCTGTTATAGATCTTGAGAGTAGCAATATACCTGCATCAGTAGAAAACGTTTCTGAGTATATCAAAGAAGAGATAGAAGAGACAAGGGATACCATGGAGCTTATATACAGCATCGATCATTCTTTCAGTCTGGATGAACCTGATGTTTATGAACTGGATTTTACAGATGAACAGTTTATCACAATCGAAGTGGAGGAAACACAAGAAGAATTCTATGAACAGCTTGACCGACTTGATGCATATTCTATGGAGTTCTTATGTAGAAGATATGGAATTGGCTATGGGAAGATGACCAGGGCTGAGATGGCAGAGCATTATCAGATAACAAACTATAAAGTTGATAAGACATGTCATGAGATTTTGGGTCGGCTGGAAAAATACATCGGTGAATGTGAAGGCCTGATTGAAGGTGTGATTACGTCAAACGATACAATGCTAGAGCGGTATTCCAAAAGAATAATTAATTAGTAGATTGATAAACGAATTTAAAAGACTTATAATCCCTTCACAGATTTATTTCAGGAGGTAATTAAGATGAGAGAAAGAGAATTAATGACCAGGCTTGTTAAGATCAATCAATCTGTTAGAAAGCTACAAAGTATTTGTATAGACTTAACTGGATTCTGTGATTTTGATTCTGGTATAACTGGGGAATTAGCACAGGCTATAGATCTATTATATGACATTGTTTTTGAAGGAATTTCGCTTGAAAGATACGAAGATAACGAAACAATCAACAAATTCTACAATATACTATGGGGGGATGCTTCTGCAGAAGAAAAAACAGATGCTTTGATAAAATTGAGAAATCGAGACTATTAAAATAGATGTAGACGAAGTTAAAATGCTTTTGGAAAATAATAGAATTAATTGTTTTTTTGATGGTTTAAATGAGCTTCCTAATACAACTGGTTCAAACAATATTTACAGGGATTTAAAAGAAGGACTAGATGAATACGAGATCGGGGAAATAGAAGATGCAGTCTTTGACTGGAAAGATAGAGCAAGAGGTCATTGGGGTAATCATGCAGTCAATTTAATTAAGGCACTTCATTGGCTTAGGACAACACATTAAATTCCCGTTTTAGGAGATGACAGAATGAACGAGTCACAACTATATAAAGAACTTGGGACACTTACAAAAGGCAAGGACAGATGGGAAGAAAGCGTCCCGTATGTTTCCTCCCTCCTAACCCATGAATCCGTGAAGATACAGGCAAAAACGCTTTGGCTCCTTGGCGAGATTGGTCTTGTGTATCCTCTGTCAGTGAAGAACATAGCCCCAGATATTGCTTCCTTCCTTGACAGTCCGGAACCTCTTCTGCGGGAGCGGGCGGTGAATGCTCTCGGGAGGATCGGACGAGGCAGCTATCAGGTGATCGAACCACATTGGACGGGCCTTTTCCGATTTGCCTCTGATGAGGAGCCCAAAGTCCGGCTAGCATTTATCTGGGCGTCGGAAAACATCGCCACGAACATGCCTGACATTTATGAGGATCATATACCGGTATTTGCAGAGCTTTTGTATGATGCAGATGATAAGGTAAGGATGGAAGCGCCAGAGATCTTCCGAGTGCTCGGCAAACGCAGGCCGGAGTTCGTCAAGCCTTACATGGAGCAGTTATGGCAGATGTGAGAGACAGATGAAAACCGTGTGGTGAGAATCCATTGCCTTGGCGCAATCAAGGCGACAGGAGTGAGGTGATAAATCGGGATTGTGCGCCCAGACGAAGGGCGGGTAGTTTAACTGGTTGAGAAGCCAGTCTGGTAAGGGTTAGCCACCCACCAGTAGCGAGTCTTGCGTGGCAGTCGGTAACGGCGTTGCTGTATAGCATTAAGCTGCGAAGCGTAGACAGCGAGCAAGCAGGGTTACACGGTGATTGAGCCTCGACATTTTGCGACCAGTCGGCCGACGCTTTAATCCCAGCGGAAGGCAACATGGGCGGAGACGATATGGCGAGTCAACGTCCGCACTGCGGGGTCATAGAACCAATCATGCTTGACATTGTGACTGCTCAGTCAACTGGGGAGAGCCTGTGGTCTCCATATCAGCCGTAAGGCAGTAATGTATAAGTGGTATGCCGGCCGACCATAACAGGGAGAAAGGCAAACGGGCTACAGGCAGTCAGATAGCTTCATAGTACTGAAGAAAGCGGGTAATACCGCCGGAGGGAAGGGGGCTACACAAAACCACTCTTTCGGAGGACACATCAGCAGAAAGAGCTGCAGCAAAAGACGGTGATCTCTCCCCGTTGTTCCTGGGAGGTATGGAACACAGGATTCATTCGGTCGCTGAAGGACAGGATGCATTCCAGTTCGGAGGATGCTGGGAATGGAACGACATCGTAGACTTTGACTACACCGGCAACATCGGCATTATGCCTGTACCGCAGAACTTTCAGGATGACTACACCGGCAAGATTGTTGGCGGCGGATCCAAGTTCTTCTACATTGATAACAGTGACAAGACAACCGAGGAGTAGCAGCAGGCAGCCAAGGACTTCCTCAACTGGCTGGTAACCTCCGACGAAGGCAAGACCCTCATCTCTGAGACATGTGCCATGGTATCTCCGTTCAAGAGCAATACCGTTCCCTGTGCAAATGATATCGGTGCTATCGTAAAACAGTATGTAGATGCCGGCAATATGGTTGACAACTATAACTATGATCCTGATGATCACTATTCCGTGCTTGGTGCAAGTATGCAGAAATACCTTGCAGATGAGATTGATCGTGCAGGTCTTGCTAAAGAAATCCAGGATTA
>JBGVCE010000450.1:0-8342 GCA_045226235.1 Anaerobutyricum sp. | reverse complement strand
AAACTAAACAACCTTAAATCTTCTCACGATCCGCATGACAGAACCGTAATAACCTCCGCCGAAGAGATTCAGATGATTGAGCAGATGATAAAGATTATAGATATCCCGACGGTCTTTATAATCCGGCAAAAAAGGGTTAACCTCCCCGTAGGCCTCATAAAATGTCCGGGAGAATCCTCCAAAAAGTTCTGTCATGGCAAGGTCCGCTTCCCAGTGGCCCACATAGACTGCCGGGTCGATCAGCCAGGCATAACCGTCCGGTCCGGTGACAAAGTTCCCTCCCCAGAGGTCACCATGCAATAAGGAGGGATGTTCCGGTTCCGGAAGATATTTCTCCAGATGATCCAGGAGGCTCTGAAAAGCCCTTCGGTCTGAAGAATCAAAATAATGGACCGCCCGTTGAAACTGGGCCTCCAGCCGGCATTCCCGAAAGAAATCCACCCAGCTGCTTCGGACCTGATTTACCTGTTCTCCAGCACCGATATAGTTATCCTCCAAAAAACCGTACAAGCCACCCGGCGTCCACTGGGCAGTATCTGCCCTGTGCATAGATGCCAGCTGCCTGCCAAAATGCTCCCAGTAATCCGGTTTTTTCGGTCCTGCCTCCAGATATTCCATCATTAGGTAGGATCCTCCATCCGTAACTCCTGTCCCAAAAAGGGCCGGTACCTGAATGGTCTCCGTCCTACGAATGGCCTCAAGACCTTTCTCCTCAGCCCGGAAAAAACCGGCATTATTTCTCGTATTCTGTTTGAGAAATACCTTTCTGCCATCCGCCAGAACCAGCATTCTGGCATCATTGATATCCCCGCCATAGACGGAGCGGACCGATGCGATCTCTACTTCTGGCCCAAAATATTCAGTTACGATTTTTTTATAATTCCAACTTTTAATCATTTCCATTTCAAGGTATATACACCGCCCTGTGATCTCTTATCATTGCATATCTTCACATAGACGACCGTCCCTTTTTTCAGTTTATTTTTCGTCTTAATGATCTTCACTTTCCCATTGTCACCGCTCAAACCGTTCGTCGAAACATTGTGATCATATATGTCGTATGTGTAGCTTTTCCCCTTTTTGGGTTTTACCAGGAAATGGCACTGTCCTGTACCGTAATATGACATATATATCTTTAATTTCTGGTTTTTCTTCAGCTTAATCTTATACCAGCGGACACCCATCGTATTCACCGGAAGAAGACCGGTGATCTTTTTGCCTTTTTTAATATTCTTAGCTTTTGATTTTCTCTTGCCTCCGATATCTGTAATCGGTTTAAAAGAAGTCTTGATGTCGTATTTGTCCAGTAATATATAGTATATTTCACCACCGTTGATCATCACACTTGAAACTTCCACCCTCAGATAATATGTTTTCCCGGCTTTGACTCCATAATTAACATTATTCGCCTGATAACTAATGAAATAATCAGGAACTGTATCATCCATGTGTGACAGGGAATTATTTTTTGTAATCGGAGTTTTATTCTCATCCAACAGTCTAAGGTCACCGGAAAATCTTGGAGAAGTAACTCTTAACCATCCGGTCTTATTGGCTTTAAATTTCAGGTATGTATATCCAAAGTTACCTGTGTCGTTGCCGGGTATCCCGCTGGAATCGACATGAACCGTATCTCCCAGGTTTATTGTGACAGTTCCCCCATGTTTGACCGACCTGGTAGCCGCATTAACCGGTTTCGTACTTAGAGACAGCACCAGGCCCAGCATCATAATGGACCATACCGTAAATGTAATGAATCTATTCCTTCTTCTCATATCATCTGACCCCCTTCATTCATCTCATTATATATATTATTATAACTATTTTAGCACAGTGCCGCCATGCCATACAAGTCCAGTAGGGGTTACCCCCAATTAATACAGTTAAAGTACAAAGAGATACATTTACAAATCTATATATAAGAGATAAAGTAATAATAGTTTAATATGCACTGATATAAATCCACTAAGAGGATGCAATAATGATTACAATAACGAAGGAAAATATCATACCTTATATCAAAGAGCATATACCGGAGTTTGACGATACCCTTCCCGTGGAGATTAGCTGTGTTGGAGAGGGGACGCCCGAGGAAGACGGCGATGGTTATGTCAACCATATCTACCGGATCCGCACGGAAAAAGAGGCCTATGTCCTAAAGCAGGGGCTTAGGAAAGCCAGGGTTTCTGCTCTGGATATGGAGATGTCCAGGATCCAGCTGGAGTATGACTGTATGTGTATCCGTTACAGTATCATGCCCGAATACACACCCTATCCCATCTTCTATGATCCTGCCAACAATCTCCTGGTCATGGAAAATGTATCTGAACTCAAAGTAGCCCGTTTCCAGTTTAACAAAAATGTGACTTTTGAGCGTTTCGGTTACATGGCCGGCCGTTGTGCCGCTGTCAATGAGTTCTATACTTCCGAGTATTATCTGGACAGGGAAAGCTACCGTAATCTCATCTGCCGCTTCATGAACACCAGGATGCGGAAGATTATGGAGGACGGCATGTTCCTTGACCGTTTTAATGAGCCTTTTGAGAATGCGTTGGGCGAGGATTTCCAGGAATTTGCAGAGCTTTTCTCCAGGGACAGCCGTTATATGACGGAACTTTATAAACTCAGAAGGTCATATATGAGCCGCACGGATGCACTGATCCATGCGGACTACCACACGTCAAATATCCTGGTCTCCCAGGATGAGATGAAAGTCATTGACATGGAGTTCTCCTTCATGGGGCCCTTCGGATACGATATCGGCTATATGGCAGGAAATCTGATCTCCCAGTACTGTGCCGCCTGCTTCAAACCATTCCCTTCGGAAGAAGAGAGAAATGAGTACAAGGCATATCTTCTGGCAACCATCAAGCATATGTACTACACTTATTTCCTTACCTTTACGGATTGCTGGAGGGAGCACTGTAAGGACCGTTACAAAAACCAGAACGGCCTGCGGCGCAGCATCATGGACGAAGTCATGGTTGACTCTGTGGGATATGCCTCCATGGTAAACTGGTTCCGCACAGTCAGCACCATCCCCTACCCGGATTTCGATGTCATCGAAGATCTGGCTGCGAAGCGACAGGCAGAGACCTTATCTCTCCTGATTGACTGGCAGATCATGTTCCAGAGATACAGTTACCAGTCGGCAGATGACCTGATTGATACTATTCTTTATGTGGAGAAGGAATTCCATCGGGCGAAGAATCAATAATCCACCATCACTCAGTGATTTCGGGAGCGTCGCTGCGGCGCTCCTTTTTTCAATTTTAAAAGGCCCCAAAAAATGAAAAATATGGTAAATGAAAATGAGGAGGTAACTATGAAAAACAGAAAGATTAAAACTGTTTTACTGTGTGTTCTGCTAGGGTTGATCATTGGAATAATCCCCTCAGGGCATGCAAGAATAGTGAAAGCAGCCACCGTTTCCACGAAATACGGAAAAACCGAAACATTCAAACCAGGTGATACAGTCAGCATTGATTTAGCGGACTTATACGGAAAAGAAGTGGCTTATGACAGCTACGGATATACATTTCTTAAGTTTACCGCAGCTAAAACCGGAACTCTGAAGATATCTGCAACAGATCTTTTTACCGGTGAAGTTCGTCTTTTAAATGCGAATAAAAAAGCCATATCAGGAGATAGTTATCTGGAAGTGTGGGCTCCGATCGGCGACAACCCGGATTGCCGATATGTTTCCTATGCAGTAAAAGCAGGAAAAACCTATTATATCCGGGTACAGATCGGTACTTACAACGGTACCATCATGAGCAAAAAGTTCAGTATCAAAACCTCGTTTAAAGCAGTCAAAGATCAAGGGGGCAAGTCAAAAGCCAAGGCGAAAAACTTAAAGAAAAATAAATCTGTAACAGGTATTCTTCCTGTTGGAGAGAAAAATGCCAGATGGTTTAAGATAAAGCTGAAAAAGAACCAGGTACTTAAAGTATACATGTCTTTCTACGGATGCGGCAGATCTTATTTCTTACTGAAACCAAAAAAGGGGAAGAGCTTAACACGGGTCATCCATGACAATAATGCCGCAAGCGATCCTGGTGATTATGAAAACTATGAAGGGAACGGCAAACTGAAAATTGTTAAGACTGCCGGAAAGTTGAAAAAAGGAACGATTCTTTATATTAAGGTATATAATAAGCAGGCCAGCGCAGGCGGATCATATACTATAAAATGGAAATAATCCAATAAAAACCCTGTCTTTCGAGAGTGTAAAATAAAGTGGAGAGTGTACTTTATTTTACACTCTATATATATTAGAATGCCCTCGGGATATTATCCCGAGGGCGTTTACCTCATCTATCTTATCTTCACTTTTTTCACTTTACTCCAATAGCCATAGAGTTTCTTACCATTTTTCTTCTTATATGGTCTCATCTTGACATAATAGATCTTTTTAGATGGCCATTTCTTTATCACGACTCTGGTAAGCTTTTGTTTATATTCCTTCTTTAAGGTGTGGCTGGCAAAGGACTTATCCGTGGATACAAAGAATTGATAGCCGGTTATCTTATTTATCTTTTTCCACTTTAGTTTCAGGACTCCTTTTTTGGGAGATTTGGCAGAAATCAGATATCCTTTTTTATTAATGTCCGGTTTCCTGACCGTAGTCTTCTTCTTTTCCTGTTGTTTTGATGATTGCTGTGCCGGCTGTTGGTCCATTGGCAGCGAATCATTTTCCAGAATCGTAATGTAGGTGGTTCCCGTGCAGTCTTTATAGATATCCTGGTTGTCATGGACATAATAGTAGACGGTTGTGGTCCCGACATCAGTCCTGGAAGGAGCAGTGGTTGTCCCGGTCACATAATTATACTGGTTTAATCTGGAAGAAGTGCTGTAGTAGATGGTGTAATCATCCGGCCCGGTTACCTGGACGCGGGCTGAGTGGCTCTTCCCGTCATAGGATGTCCTGGATTCCACCGCCGAGACAAGCGGCTCTAACTGGTTGACCGTTAGTCTGGCTGCAGATGTATGTTTGGTGACAATATCATATTTCTCTGTATTGCTGTAATTACTTACCACACAATAGAAATACTTTCCATCCAGAGAGCTGTCAGCATTGGTTACTGTGTAGGTAGGGCCGTCAGCTCCTTTGATCTTTGTTCCTCCTACAGAAGAGTTCTGTTCATTGTAGTACCACTGATAGGATAGATTGCTACCGGAAGCTTCCACATAGAAAGTCGCCGAATCTTTTGCCTGTATAGTTACATCTGCCGGATTCGACCGAATCTCTATGGGGGTATCCACCATATACCAGGTGCAGCTTTTCTGCTGATCTCCTAGATGCAGAGTAGCTGTATATATGCCGGACGGGCCTGTGGTACTGATTTTTGTGAAATGGTAACCATAGACAGTTAGCGCACCATTCTCCGTCCTATCCCCAAAAAATGTTTCGATATTATCATTTGCAAGACCAAACGCAGCTGAGAGTCCTTCTGGATCATATTTGAAAGAACATCCCGAACTTTCGTATTCCGTTCCTTCAGAATCTGTAATCACCACATATACACTGCAATCCGAATCTATCACAAGGCCGTCAAAACCGATATAAAATGTATCCCCAAGTGGCACGTAGCTGCTCTCTGTTACAGACCATGCTTTGCCATTAGAACCATCCACCGTATCTGTCGGTTTATCCCTGGACACCAAAAGGCGATCGATGCTTATCTGGGCATAGATGTGACGGGGGCAGGTCACAAACAATCCAATTACTAATATTATAAAAATATGAAAAATCCTTTTTCTTCCGAATCTTATAAATCTCATAAGGCCATCCTTCCCTTCTCCCTATGAATGACTGCCGATCAAAATCATTATTTTACCTTCGTTTTCTTCACCTTACTCCATTTCCCGTAGATCACGGAACCCTTTTCAATTTTATAAGGTCTTAGTCTGACATAATACTTCTTCCCGGATAATAGATTACTGATCTTTACCGACTGCTTCTTAGCCTTATATTCTCTTCGAATCACTGCCTTACGGAAGCGTTTGTCCTTACATATGTGGATCTGATAACCCGTGATTCCTTTCAGTTTCTTCCATTTGATGATAATCTTTCGCTTAGTTTTAGATTTAACCGACAACAGTTTTCCGGTCAGGTTAAGTTTCTTGACCCCCTGGGGTTTCTTTTCTGAAACTGTGATTGGTGCAACGACCGGATCGCCTTTTACCGTCAGGTATGCCCTGGAAGAATATTTCGTAACCTTTCTGTACGTATCATCAGCGCTGTAATTGCTCACCTGGCAGTAATAATAGCGCCCATCGTATTCTGTAAGGGCTTTATCAATCGTATAGGAAGCATCCGTAGCTCCTGCAATGGCTTTGCCACCCTCGTAGCTGTCCACTGTATTATAATACCATTGGTAGCTTAGATTTGTTCCTGTTGCTGTCACCTCAAAGGTGGCTGTATTCCCGGCATCCAGGCTCTGATCCATAAGATTGGACTTGATGCTTATCGGCTGATCAATCATATACCAGGATGTGGTAAGTTCCTCATCCCCTATCTTGATGGTTCCTGTATACAATCCGGTAGGATCTGACTCGGAGAAAGTGATTGCAGCATATCCCACAAATTTAACTCCTTTATCCGCCGCTGCCACATCAATATCATACTCTGAAAATGGTCCAAAATAGGTTGATATCGTTCCATAGCTCTCATGGCCCGGTCCTGTGATATACCTCCATCCTAAGGTACCAGTTGTACCAGGATAGACATAATGATTATGAATCGACCAGGCTGGGCCAACATATTCTGTGCCATTAGGATTCGTTATAGTTATCTGTAATGGCTCCGTCTCATTGAGATCCATACCGATATCATCCCAACATAAAGATACTTCCGAACCCAGAGGAATAAACTGCTCCTGGCTTACGGCCCATGTGGTAATCCCGCCTATATCCGTAGCAGATGAAAGTCTCTGGGATGTCACCTTAACATTTCCTGTGTTCAATTTGGCCTCCACCTGCTTACTGGATATGCCAATCACTAAGAACATGATGTATACGATGATTCTATGTAAATGTACCGTCTTATCTCTCTTCATATCCGGCCTCCTGATTTATTTACATGGTCTGTCATGGTTTCTCTGTTATTATTCTACAATGGATAAATCGGGAGAGCAAGTGCTTCAAAAAATATGTTTGCCATGATTTTTTGCCACTCCATGTGGAAATAGGTACGATTGAAACAGGATGTGAAATTTCTGCAACTAGCGCATCTACTAAACGCTAATATTTAAACAATATCTTGATTATTATCATATATTTTGCTAAAATATTATCAATAGGAGGAGAATGCTATGATTCTGAAAACCCCATATGAGATGGCAGCGGATGTTGCATCTCGGTTTCGCAATGTCCGTAAATCTAAGAGAATTACTATAAAAACTTTAAGTGAGAAAAGTGGTGTGCCATACTCCACCATTCGAAGATTTGAAAAGACAGGTGAGATTGCTTTCCTGGCTCTTGTTAAAATGGCATCAGCCCTAGACGAAGATGCCCAGATTACAGATTTATTTGCTGATAGAGTACCATCATCGATCGAGGAGGTTATCCGTGGAAACCATAGGTAGATTAGAAGTATATTGTGACGGGGCTCATGTAGGAACTATGGCTCCTTACCAAAGATATCTCACAGCTTTTGAATACTCCAGGGAGTGGTTGCAAGGAGGCTTTTCTATCAGTCCATTCTCCCTTCCTCTTGTTCCCGGAGTAAAAATAGCCAAAAGAGACCCTTTTGATGGAATTTTTGGTATATTTGCAGATTCCTTACCTGATGGATGGGGACGATTACTTGTTGACCGTATGCTCCGCAGGGAAGGAGAAAGACCAGAAGAAATTGATATTTTGCAGAGATTGTCTATAGTAGGCCTTTCCGGGATGGGCGCTCTTGAATACAAACCTTCCTATGACAGAAAAATGGCAGCTGAAGTAAATGAAATCGACAAACTGGCTATGGAATGCAAGAAGATGCTCAGATCTGAAGAACCAAATGACCTGGATACGTTGTTCGCTCTGGGAGGATCTTCAGGCGGAGCAAGACCTAAAGTATTACTAAAGCTAGACGACGGAGAATGGATTATAAAATTCCCTTCAGCTGCAGACCCTGAAGATATCGGCATCATGGAATATGAATATAACCTATGTGCAAAATCCTGTGGAATCGATATTCCGGAAGTTCGTTTATTTCCCTCATCAAATTGTTCCGGGTATTTTGGATGTAAACGATTTGACCGGGTGTCAAAAGGAGAAGAAAAAAGAAAAGTTCATATGGCTTCTGCTTCGGGGCTATTGGAAATATCGCATCGGATTCCTGCCTTGGACTA
>JBGVCE010000449.1:0-9373 GCA_045226235.1 Anaerobutyricum sp. | reverse complement strand
CCGTTTCCTGCTCCTGTCTCCCAATAACCTTCTGAAACCTTCTGATGGTGCACCGGTGGCGGTTCCGTCCCAGGATATGGTCCTTGGTGTCTACTATCTGACCATGGAGAAGGATGGGGTGAAAGGAGAAGGCAAGTGCTTCAAATCTGAAAATGAAGCATACCTGGCCTACGAGAATAAAGTAATCACACTTCATTCCAAGATTAAAGTAAGACGTTCTACTGTAAACAGTCAGGGCGAAAAGATCAGCAAGATGATCGACTGTACTATGGGGCGGATCCTCTTTAATGAGATTATCCCTCAGGATCTTGGATTTGTGGATCGAAGTGATCCGGAAAAACTGCTGAACCTGGAGATTGATTTCCAGTGTGGTAAGAAACAGTTAAAGAAGATTCTGGACCGTTGTATCAGTGTTCATGGTACCACTAAAACAGCGGAAGTTCTGGATGACGTTAAAGCCCTTGGATATAAATTCTCTACCATCGGTTCTTTAAGCGTTTCTATCTCCGATATGACAGTACCTGAGAAGAAACCGGAGATCCTTCAGAAGGCTCAGGACGATGTGGAGAAGATTACAAAGATGTACCGCCGTGGTTTCATGACGGAAGAAGAGCGTTATAAGGCCGTTGTCAAGACTTGGTTTGACGCCGATGATGTGCTGACCAAGGAGCTGATCGATAATCTTGATAAGTATAACAATATCTACATGATGGCAGACTCCGGCGCCCGTGGTTCCAACCAGCAGATTAAACAGCTTGCCGGTATGCGTGGTCTGATGGCAGATACTTCAGGCCGTACCATCGAGCTTCCAATCAAGTCCAATTTCCGTGAAGGTCTTGATGTTCTGGAGTATTTCATCTCTGCCCATGGAGCCCGTAAAGGTCTTTCTGATACGGCTTTACGTACAGCTGACTCCGGTTATCTGACCAGACGACTTGTGGATGTTTCCCAGGAACTGATTATCCGTGAGCATGACTGTTGCGAAGGGGAAGATTACATCCCCCATATGGAAGTGGCAGCCATCATGGATGGCAAGGAGACCATCGAGTCACTGGAAGACCGTATCACCGGACGTTTTGCAGCGGAAGATATCAAGGATACAGACGGTAATATCATCGTATCCGCCAACTGCATGATCACGGCACAGCGTGCCTCCCAGATTGTGGCAGCCGGATATACTAAGGTGAAGATCCGTACCATGCTGTCCTGTAAATCCCAGAACGGTGCATGTTCTAAATGTTACGGAGCAAACCTTGCCACCGGTCAGGCGGTTCAGGTTGGTGAGGCGGTAGGTATTATCGCCGCCCAGTCTATCGGTGAACCTGGTACACAGCTTACCATGCGTACTTTCCATGCCGGCGGTGTAGCCGGTGATGATATCACCCAGGGTCTTCCCCGTGTGGAGGAGCTCTTTGAAGCACGTAAACCGAAAGGTCTTGCCATTATCACTGAGATTGCCGGTGAGGTGGAAATCAAAGAGACCAAGGATAAAGGGGAAGTAAAACGTGAGATCATCGTCAAAGGGGAGGAAGAGGCCAAGACCTATGACATCCCCTACGGCGCAAGAATCAAATCCGGCGTTGTGGACGGAGCTCATCTGGAGGCCGGCGATGAACTTACTGAAGGTTCTGTTAATCCTCATGATATCCTTAAGATCAAAGGTGTCCGTGCCGTTCAGGATTACATGACCAGAGAGGTACAGCGTGTATACCGCCTTCAGGGTGTAGATATCAATGATAAACACATAGAGATTATTGTTCGCCAGATGCTTAAAAAGATTCGTATCGACGAACCGGGTGATACCGATTATCTGCCGGGTTCTCTTGTGGATATTCTTGAGCTGGAAGAGAAGAATAAACTTCTTGAAATAGAGAACGCCAGTATCGAGAAAGAAAATGAAAACCTTCCGGATGATGAGAAGAAACCGTTAAAGGTATATGCTACCGGTTCCCAGACTCTTCTGGGTATTACCAAAGCATCCCTTGCCACCAATTCCTTCTTATCTGCTGCATCTTTCCAGGAGACAACAAAAGTCCTTACCGATGCAGCCATCAAAGGAAAAGTAGATCCGCTGATCGGCTTGAAAGAAAATGTTCTTTTAGGAAAACTGATTCCTGCCGGTACAGGATTAAAGAAATATCGTAACCTTACTCTTGCCTATGAAGAGGAAGAGCAGGAAGAGGCAGTAGATGCCTACAATGATTACGATGAAGATATTTCCTACGAAGAAAGCCCGGAGGATGAACTGGTGGAAGCCCTTCCGGAAGCTCCGGAGGAGTAAGACTATCAAAGCCGGTGGATCTCTGTCAGAGATTCGCCGGCTTTTTTATTGAATAGGAGGAATCATTATGGATACTATGTACAGAAGCAGAGCAAGAGACTTCCGTGCGATTGCCCGAGATGTTCTTTCCGGTAGATGGATGCCTGCTGTGGGTGTCACATTTCTGGCATCGATACTAGGAGCATCTGTTCTTTTTTTCGAAAGCAATCCGGTTATGTCTTATATGTTTTCAAGCGGAAAGGAGAATAACACCTATCAGATAGAGAACCTTCCAGGGGTTGACAGAAATCTTTTGGTTCCGGTTTTTATCTTCCTGGCAAGTATTGCATCCGTTCTTGTTGTGGTGGGACTGGTGCAGTTCATCATCGGACCTTTTATCTCTTTAGGCCTCATACAGTATAATCTTGATATGCTTGATAAGAAAGATCCGGACCTGGGAGTCATTTTCTCAAGGTCAAGTATGCTGGGCAAGGCTTTATGGCTGAAAATCAGAGGATCTATCTTTATTATCCTGTGGGCATTATTATTTATCATCCCCGGAATCATCAAGAGTTATTCCTACAGTATGGCAGGATATATACTGGAGGAGAATCCCGAGATCAGCGCCAAAGAGGCCATGACAGTCTCCATGGATATGATGCGGGGGAACAAATTCCGCCTGTTCTGTCTGCAGTTCAGTTTTATCGGCTGGGGAATTCTCTGTGGTCTGACCTTAGGAATCGGATTTCTCTGGCTTTCTCCTTATATGAATGCTGCCTATACCGCATTTTATAATGAGGTATCTCAGCAGTATCAGAAGATGATGGACGGTAGTGCCTACCATACGGATGGCTCTTACTCCCACGATTTGTATTCAGAAAGTGAACTAAACGATTAAAAATATATAGTATATCATAGATGACTATAAAAAGTAAATATAATATATTATTTATTATATAATTATAATTATCATATATATAATTATAAATAATATTAATATTACTTTTTAACTGCAAAAAAAACCATTTTAATTTATGCTTTTATCTCTATAATATAATTTACCGGATTGTTATAGCTATATGAATTTCATGTAAACCGTTTGGAGGGAAATGCTCATGAAGGGTTTGATGACCAGGGATCAGGTGATTGACACGGAATACGGTTCCTATCGCCTGCGCTACGGTATACATGAGATAAATGAGGAAGGATGGAGGTATTATGGCGTATCCATCTTCCAATATTATAATACAGGTAAAGAAAAGAGGCTTTTTGATCAGGCTGTTGTAAAGGCCTTTTCTGAAAACTTTAAAGAAGCACAGGTTTTTTTTGAAACATTATTTCTGGAGAAGGTATTTCCGGTTCATCTGTACAGCATCGCAGACGACTGGCAATATGTGATGAATCCATGATTCTTTCTCTTGCCTTCTCATGAAATGATTATGATATGCTTTTGTCTGCAACCGATTTAAACCATACAAGGAGATTCTTGGAGGATAATTATGATCAGACATAAAGCAGTCTATGCTGCCGGAACCGGAGAGATTGTTGAGAAAAAATCACGTTTTATCGCCCATGTGCAGTCAGTGAGTTCCGTGGAGGAAGCCCAGGATTTCATTGAGGGAATCCGGAAGAAATACTGGGATGCCAGACATAATTGTTATGCCTTCTCAGTGGGTGTGGAGAATCCCGTCACCAGATTCAGCGATGACGGAGAACCGGGAGGAACAGCGGGAAAGCCTATTCTGGAAGTGATTCTCGGCAGTGAGATCCGTAATATCGTTATCGTTGTCACCCGTTATTTCGGCGGGACACTTCTTGGTACCGGGGGATTGGTCCGGGCTTATACCGATGCCTCCAGGGAGGGGATAAAGAATACCACCGTGGTGGAGAAGATTCCCGGAATCAGAGTGATGATTTCTACGGATTACACAGATTTGGGTAAGATTCAATATCTTCTGGCCCAGAATAAAGGAATGACAGAAGACTCCATCTACACAGATCAGGTGACGATACAGGCCATACTTCCCGTGGAAGATAAGGAGGCCATCTGCAAGAAACTGGTGGAAGCCACCAGTGGAAGAGTGGGTATCATCGAAGCCGAGGGTGTGTATTTTGGAGATGCGGCTGGAGAGAAACTTGTGTTTGGCACATAAGTGCATACGAAAGAAAAAGGCTATAACACTGAAACCGAAGTGTGATGTGCATGAGAGTTACGCAACATGCGCGGAGTCGCAGTGACGATTCCGATCGAACACGGTTCAGCGTTATAGCCTTTTTTATCAATATGTTTCTATTCTCTTTTCTCTGGGGCTGATAATCTAATCAGCTCTGACTGTTCCTTTTTGCGCGATAGCGTGCGGTCGGATCCAGAATCTTCTTTCTGAGCCGGATATTCTTAGGTGTGATTTCCACCAATTCATCGGTATCGATGAATTCCAAAGCCTGCTCAAGACTAAGAATCTTGGGCGGAGTGAGCTTCAGCGCATCATCAGAACCGGATGCACGTGTGTTGGTGAGTTTCTTGGTTTTACAGACATTCACTTCAATATCATCGGTTTTTCCATTCTGACCGATGATCATACCGGAATAAACTTTTTCCCCAGGACCTACAAAGAGAAGCCCTCGTTCCTGCGCGTTGAATAATCCATAAGTTATGGTCTCACCGGATTCATAGGCGATGAGGGATCCCTGTTTGCGGTATTGGATATCCCCCTTGTAAGGACCGTATCCATCGAAAAGGGTATTCATGATCCCTGTACCCTTCGTATCAGTCAGAAATTCACCGCGGTAACCGATCAGCCCTCTGGATGGAATGGAGAATTCCAGACGGGTGGAACCGGAACCTGACATGGACATATTCTGCAGTTCCCCTTTTCGCTGACTCAGCTTTTCGATGACGATTCCGGAGAACTCATCCGGCACATCGATGATAGCGGTTTCCATAGGCTCTGTTTTTCTGCCTTTTTCATCGGTACGGTAGAGAACCTCTGCCTTACTCACAGCAAATTCATACCCCTCCCGGCGCATGTTTTCAATCAACACAGAAAGGTGAAGCTCCCCACGGCCGGAGACTTTGAAGGAATCCGTGCTCTCCATCTCCTCCACCCGGAGACTAACATCCGTGTTCAATTCCCGGAAAAGACGGTCACGCAGATGGCGGGAAGTTACAAATTTTCCTTCCTGACCTGCCAGAGGACTGTCGTTTACGATGAATTGCATGGCGATGGTTGGATCGGAAATCTTCTGGAAAGGAAGAGGCTGTGGATTATCCGGGGAACAGATCGTGTCACCGATGTGGATATCCGGGATGCCGGAGATTGCCACGATAGATCCTACGGTTGCTTCCTTGATATCTACCTTATCAAGACCGGAGAATTCATACAGTTTGCTGATTCGTTCCTTTTTGTTAACAGAGGCATCATGATGGTTGACCAACAGGATATCCTGATTTACTCGGATCGAACCATTTTCCACTTTGCCGACACCAATCCGGCCTACATATTCATTGTAGTCAATGGTACTGATGAGCACCTGTGTATCGGCATCCGGGTCTCCTGTAGGGGCCGGGATATGATTTATGATGGTTTCGAACAAAGGCTTCATATCTGTGCCCTTTTCATTAAGTTCCAACATGGCAATACCGGATTTGGCTGAAGCATAGACGAAGGGGCTGTCCAGCTGGTCGTCATCTGCATCCAGTTCCAGGAACAGTTCCAGGACTTCATCCATCACTTCCTCGGGCCTTGCTTCCGGACGGTCAATCTTGTTGACACAGACAATGACCGGATGATTCAGCTCCAAAGCTTTTTTCAGAACGAACTTAGTCTGTGGCATGGGACCTTCAAAGGCGTCCACCACAAGGATGACCCCATCCACCATCTTGAGAACACGTTCTACCTCTCCGCCGAAGTCCGCATGGCCCGGGGTATCGACGATATTAATCTTTACCCCGTCATAAGTAACTGCTGTATTTTTGGAGAGGATTGTGATGCCACGTTCCCTCTCGATATCATTGGAGTCCATTACACGCTCCACCACTTCCTGGTGTTCCCGGAATGTACCACTCTGTTTGAGCAGTTCGTCCACCAGAGTGGTTTTACCATGATCAACATGGGCAATGATCGCTACATTACGAATATCTTCTCTGGATATCTTCATAAATTGCCTTCTTTCTATATGGTTGAGAATACTGTCATATCTCTGATATCTGCAATAAACCAAATAATTCTACCATAAAGAGGGCAAAGAAACAACATAAACTTAAGAAAATATCTTTAAAAGAAGGGAAATAAACCTTCTTTTTGAAGTATAGATTACCAAGGAAGAAAATCATTGTGTCTGTCAGACTTTTAGGTTGACATTTCATAGCATAATTATTATACTGAATCTGTTTTATAAATATGCATTTTATGAGTTGTGTTGTGTCTTTTCCTAAGAGAAAGATCATACCTTATCTGATTGTACAGGCCATTGTTTTAAGGATGATACCATCTGTTAATCCGATGCCTGTCCGTCGGATCCAATAGGATATACTTATGTTAGGAGGAGTACAATATGGCAGAAAAACTATTGAATAATAATCAGGCAGTTGTCGAGGGAGAGATCGTTTCCGACTTTGAATTCAGCCACGAAGTATTCGGAGAAGGTTTCTATTATGTAAAACTGAAAGTGAGCAGACTAAGTCAGTCCAACGATACGATACCATTACTCATGTCCGAGCGTCTGATTGATGTGAATCAATCCTACATTGGCCGGTTCATGGAGGCAAGAGGGCAGTTCCGCTCTTTCAACAAACATGTAGGACAGAAAAATCATCTGATTTTGTCTCTGTTTGTCCGTGAATTCACTTTTTTGGATCAGCTTGACAATCTCAAACCGAATGTGATTTTTCTTGATGGATATATCTGTAAGGAGCCTGTCTATCGTACCACTCCTTTTGGAAGAGAAATCACGGACATGCTTGTCGCGGTAAACCGGGCTTATAGCAAGTCGGATTATATCCCCTGCATCTGTTGGGGTAGAAATGCCAGGTATGCGAAGCATCTTCCGGTGGGGGGAAGGATCCAGCTATGGGGACGGATTCAAAGCAGAGAGTATCAGAAGAGGTTGAGTGATTTTGATGTGAGAAATTTTGTCGCATATGAAGTGTCGGTCAACCAGATGGAGTACTGCAACGATCCGGGGGAGATTCGTGCACAATACGTGGCGGATTCCCGTGGTTAAATCAGTGTGGATTAGAATGAGCTGCTCGTAAGAGCAGCTTTTCTTTATTTATTCTTAAATATCAGAAAGACGAGGAAATAGTATGAAGATTACACCAGTAAAAGGCACAAATGATTACCTGCCTGCCCAGGCAGAACTCAGGGATTATCTTCAGAGGAGAATATGTGAAACTTATGAAAACTGTGGTTTTCAGAGAATCTTTACCCCAATTCTGGAGGATATTGAGAATCTGGATAAAAGTGAAGGCGGGGACAATCTCAATCTGATCTTTAAGGTTATGAAGAGAGGGGAAAAACTGGAGAAGGCAATCCGCGGGGGAAATCCGGATCAGATTGCAGATATGGGTCTGCGATATGACCTCACTCTTCCCCTCAGCCGATATTATGCCAACAACCGGGCATCTCTTCCTCAGCCATTCAAAGTAATACAGATCGATAAAGTATATCGTGCTGAGCGGCCTCAGAAGGGAAGGCTCAGAGAATTCATGCAGTGTGATATCGATATTCTGGGATCTGATTCTCCAAGCTGTGAGATTGAATTGATCCATACCACTGCGAAGGCGCTCCTGCATATTGGAATCCGTCAGTTCAAGGTGAAGGTAAATGACCGCAGGGTCTTAAGGGAAGTCCTTCTTTCTGCGGGATTCCAGGAGGATCAGCTTGACAGCGTTTGTATCACTTTTGACAAACTGAGTAAGATCGGAGCAGAGGGAGTTGAAAAAGAACTTCAGGGGAAGGAATTTGATCAGGATGTAATCGACAGATTCATGCAGATGATTGAGAAGGCTCCATTTACTCTGGAATATGTAAAAACCTTATGTAAAAATACGGAATATATTGACACCTTATCCGGAATCATCGACACTTCCAATGCATTGGCAGAAGGAAAATATTCCGTGGAATACGATATGACTCTTGTAAGAGGACAGGGCTATTATACCGGTACGGTATTCGAGATCGAATCCCTGGAATTCGGCAGTTCCATCGCCGGGGGAGGACGCTACGATAATCTCATCGGGAAGTTTGTGAAAGAGCAGATCCCGGCTGTGGGATTTTCCATCGGTTTTGAGCGTATCTTTAGCATCCTGTCGGAAAGAGGAAATAAATATGAAGACCGCCCACAGAAAGTGGTTCTCTTATATGAAGAATCTGAGATAGGGGATGCAATCCGCAAGGCGGAAGAACTCCGTGATAAATATTCTGTTGCCCTCTTTGTAAAACCGAAAAAGTTGGGCAAATTCCTGAATCGTCTGGAGGATCAGGGGTATGATGGTTTCATGGTATATGGGAGAGATGAAGAGGTAAGATTCTTTTCAGAGTAGATTTTTTCGGTTTTATATGATATTATGTATCAAATATGTAACTATTCATTTATTGCATAACTATTCATTAATAAACAATTATGAAAGGGATGGCTATGGACGGTAGTATACAGATTTATTACGGTACCGGGAGAGGAAAAACAACCGCGGCACTTGGCTTGGGTATCCGTGTTGCAAGTTCCGGAAATCAGGTTATCATGGTCCAGTTTCTCCGGTCCAGACACACAGAATCTCTTGAGTACCTAAAACGACTTGAACCCGAATTACAGATATTCCGATTTGAAAGCGGGATAGACGATTACTCTAATCTTCCGGAGGAGAAGAGGAAGGAACAGTTATCTAATATAAAGAGTGCCCTATCCTATGCACGGAAGGTCATGGATACCGGACAGTGTGATCTCCTGATTCTGGATGGAATTCTTGGCCTGATTGATTTTGGAATCATCGATGAGAAAGAGCTGCGTGATCTGGTTTCACGACGGGATGAATCCATGCATCTGGTCCTGACCGGGAGGATTCTGCCGGATGGAATCAGGGACCTGGCAGATTGTGTCTATTGCATCTCCACG
>JBGVCE010000448.1:0-2864 GCA_045226235.1 Anaerobutyricum sp. | reverse complement strand
TTGTGTAGAATAACATGGGGTTCACGATCCGATAGGAGAATTCTCCGTTACAGCGAACCGAGATATCCATATCCATACCGATATTCTTATCCACGATGCGGAAAGGAATAGGTGTGGCAGTTCCGTATTTATTACCTACGATCTCTTTAGTATTGAAATAATAGATCCTCTGGTCTTTTCCGGGACCTCCACCGAACTGGAAACGTCTCCAGGTTTCTTTGGCTATGGCAGATAATCCCTCTACAAATTTACCGCCGAACACAGTGGGGGAAGTTTTGGTATCATAGATATAAGCGCCAGGTTCCGCACAGACATCCATAACTTTACCGTTCTCGACGATGATCATACACTGTCCGTCAGCAACGGCGATCTTGGAACCGTCTGCGATTACATTATCCTCGAAAAAACGGCTGCCATTTTTCTTGACACCCCTCTTAACAAGTACGTCAGAATCCATAGATTCGCAGTAAAAATACTCTTTCCACTGGTCTGCCAGTGTACCGTGCAAAGCTCCTACAGCCGCTTGAATAAGTCCCATAGTAATCTCCTTTCTCTTTATAAGAAATAACTAAAACATCCAGGTACATTTCATGATTGTTCTAACAATTTATCTAATTATACTATAAAAATATATGGATAGCAATGCGGAAACTTAATGAGAAGTTAACGCAAATTCTTTCATTTCTCTTGCGTTGTCTATGACAGTCTCTGTGATTTTTACGCCGCCCAGCATTCTGGCGAGTTCCTGGACGGATTCCTCATAATTCAACAGATGAATGCTGCTGATGGTGGAATTTTTCTCACTGCTTTTCTCGATAAGATAATGTGAATCTGCCATGGCAGCAATCTGTGGCAAGTGGGTGATGGCGATCACCTGGCGGCCTCTGGCGATTTCTTTCAGCCGTTCGGATACCTTCTGGGCAGTCCTGCCGCTGATTCCTGCATCAATCTCATCGAAAATCAAAGTTTCGATCTGTTCTTCATCAGCAAGGATTGACTTAATAGCCAACATGATTCTGGATAATTCTCCTCCGGAAGCAATCTCCTGAAGGGGTCCCATGGGTATCCCGGGGTTGGTGGAAATCAGAAAGCATACCTGGTCCTGTCCATCCGGTCCGGGCTCTTCTTTTGCCTCCATGGATATCTCAAATCTCACATCCACGAAATTCAGGTCAAGTAAAGCGTCTTTTATCTTTTCGGACAGGGGTTTTGCAGCTGTCTGTCTGAGCAGGGTCAGCTTATGGCATGCCTGCTGCAGTTTTTCCTGTAGTTTCTCCTTTTTCCGGGTCAGATCCGCCAGATATTCCTCATAATGGGATAGTTTCTGATAGGTCTCAAGGGAGTTTTCCAGATAGAGGGCAATCTTATCCAGTGATCCGCCATATTTCGCTTTGAGGTGGTTAATCTGGTTAAGCCGTTCTTCGATTTCATGGAAGGTTTCTTCCTCAAATTCCATGGAACTCATATAGGAAGACAGTTCCCGGTTGAAATCCCCCAGAAGAGAATCTATGGTTCCAAGCTGTTCCGTAAGAGAATTCATACTCTCATCGTAGGCAGCGGCATCCATCAGGTCACGGAAGGCATATCCCACCAGAGTGGAAGCATTCTGATTCCCCTCACCGGTCATCTGGTATGCTGAACTGCACAGAGCAAGGATCTCCCTGGCATGACTGATCCTCTGATATTCCACCTCTAACTCCTCATCTTCATGAGGTTTTAGACTGGCTCCACGGATCTCCTGAATCTCATATTGGAGAAACTCCATCTCCCGAAGTCTTTGTTCTTCTCCCATGGATTCCTCATCCAGCCTGTTGGAGATATCCCTGTATTCCTGATAGAGTTCCTTTACCTCCTCTTTCAAAGGGAAAATGGAACTCTTATGGTAGGCATCCAGGATTGCCATATGGTTGGATGGACGCAACAGGAGCTGATTCTCATGCTGACCGCTCAGGTCAAGCAACAGTGGTGCCAGTTCTTTCAGCCTTGATACGGTAATGCTGCAGTCGTTGATCTTGTTGATGATCCTCTGGTTGGTAATCCTCCTGGTGAGGATGATTTCCCCGTCTTCATAAGGAATCTCATACTCTTCCATCTTCTTCTTCACTGCCTGGCTTTCGGAATGAAAAATCAATTCGATGGAGGCGCTGTCGCATCCGGCCCGTATCATTTCTTTTGGTATCTTACTCCCCAGGGCAGATTGGATTGACCCGATCAGGATCGATTTGCCTGCCCCGGTTTCTCCGGTCAGTATATTCAGATGGTCATGGAAATCAACATCTGCTTCCTCAATCAGTGCAAGGTTTCTGACGTGTAAGTTAATCAGCATTGATGCCTCCTGTTACTATCTGATAATCTCATTGATACTGCTGATGACCGTATCCACCATATCCGCTTCCCTTACCACACACATGATGGTATCATCCCCTGCAATACTGCCCAGAATTCCGTTGATGGAGATAGAATCCAGAGCGGCGGCACAGGCCATAGCCATACCGGACACGGTTTTAATCACGAGGATATTCTGTGCGTAATCCATGGATACTATGCCTTCCGAAAGGACTCTCTTGTACTTGTCGGAGACCTGAGGATTATCCATGACCAGGGGAGCATATTTCTGTTTTTTGTCCGAACCGCTGATCTTGGTCAGTTTCAACTCGCGGATATCTCTGGAGATGGTTCCCTGGGTGGTGGTAAAACCCTCCTGGGAAAGCATGCGGGCCAGCTCTTCCTGGGTTTCAATGTCATTGTTTTTAATTAACTCTAAAATCACAGCCTGACGTTTCTTCTTCATTTTACAACCTCGATTAGCGCATTTTTTCTTTTAATATCTTTGCAAAACTCATCTTTCTTGTCTTGATGAAAGG
>JBGVCE010000447.1:0-2634 GCA_045226235.1 Anaerobutyricum sp. | reverse complement strand
GTCCGTATAGAAATAAGTCAATCCTCCGATAGAAGCAGATGTCATCTCTTCCATGGTCTCTGTGTTTCCTGGTTCTGTACCGGCCGGATCCCCCTCCTGGGCAGCAACATTTGCCGGAATCAAAGTCAATGCCATGAGCATGGCTAATAACCATGTAGATAATCTTTTCATGTTGTTCTCCTTTCATATGTTTGAACTTTTTATTAGTTTATTATAACTATAGTTATATGTAACTAACTACCGTATAATAAAGTTACCACAAAAAAGAAAAGATTTCAAGACAAAAAAAGAAGGAGTGAGGATTTCACCTCACTCCCAGAAAAGTCGCAAAAGCCAGTTTTACGCAACAAGGAATTTATACTTCTTTACACTATATAGCGGCACGAATGGAAGGATGATCGGCACAGTGTGGATATATTGCTGATACTCAGGATCATCGCCATAGTTCCTATCCTGCCGGAGCTCTAGTCTTCTGGCACCGCTGAACATAACCCAGATGATCAGCAGGTATCCAAGTATAGCAAGCGTCCACTGTAAGATACCTTTGAGGGCTGTTGTGCCTGAAAGAAGCATGCCGGTCCAGATCAGCAGCTCACCCAGATAATTTGGGCAGCGTACGAATCGGTACAGCCCGGTATCTACAAATCGGCGGCTGTTTATCTTTTTGGCGGCGGACTTCTGCAGGTCTGCTACCACTTCAAGGATAACACCACAAGCCATAACGAGAAGACCTATCCACAGCATGAGATCAGCAGGTATCCCATTATTTAAACGGAAAAAAAGCGGGCATGTCATAAGGGCATAGAGGAGACCACATACCAGCCAAAGGGCAATCTTTGCCCCGATGGGCATCCTCTTGCTTCTCTCAATCTCGGGGCTTAGTATTTTTTTATAAGCCGAGCTTCCGAACTCGCGGATCAGGAGATAACCTGACAGGCGCAGGCCATAGACGATAAGCAGGAGGCAGGCCAATAACTCAGGCAAATGGATGCTTCCGTGAAAGCCAATGGCAAGTGTTGCACCAATAGCTGCTATGGCCAGACCATACCCTACAGAGAAAAACCAGATATAATTGTGAAACCCTACAATAGCCGCCGCCAGGCTGACGGCCAGAACAATCCAGATACTCATACTTTACACCTCCTATCCATCTGATCATGCACCATACATATGATGAATCACCATTCTATCCGCAGTTTCCTGTCCAAACAGTTTTGTGAACATATTTACGGCGCTGCCGCCATTCGCGGCAAGTTTTTGAGCAAATGCCTCTATTTTTGCTGCCTTTGCTTCCTCATCACAAGCCGGTGCCTCATTGAGCTGATCAACAAACAAAGAAATGAACTCTTCAGCTGATGTGTCCAAACGTGTTGCGATTCTACGGCCTGCCTTATGGTAAGAGCAGGTGTACAGAAGGCTGTCATACCAATGTTCCGACCCTGATGTGTAATCAGGCAGGTCATGATCCCGTTCCGAAATCTGTGAAAAGGCAGCCTGAGATTCTTCAGACCATGGTGTTAGCTGGGTATCGTAGAGCTCGCCGATCAGAGTCTGTTTGCCGGGAAGCTTAACCCAGTCCAGATTCATCAGTGGCATATCTTTCATCGTGGAGGCAAGGATCACTGTCTCCATCCTCATGAGACCAAACATGGCCTTCATGTTCATAACACAGAGATGCCCAACTCCTTTTATCTTATATGTACGTGTGTCAAATACAAAACCTTTTCTGGAAAGATGGGCATCATCTCCCATGTCAATCTTATAAATTTTGTATTGCTGTGAAAGCTGTTTGAGCAGATATCTTCCCCTACTCTTATTTTTCTTTGCCATAATCAGCACCTCATCAATCATTAATAATCAGTTCCTCGAATGGTTTCTCCCGGACCCAGATAGCTACATTTCCACCCTCTGTGCGGAACTCACCCCATCCGTCGTCATCAATCACGACTTCTTCAGGGCAGTTTCCGATAGCATCATGGAATTTTCCTCCCGCATTATCAGCTCCCATAAACATTCTCTTAGTTCCTCCCTCCCCATTTGAAAGGAGTACAGCTATACCGGAATCCGGGTGTTCCATTTCCCCTCGTCTCACCCAGCCAACGATGTGAGGATCATCGAAGTAGTCTTCTTCCTCACCGTAGGCATAGAAATACCGGATTTTAATCATCTTTCCCAGATTCGGAACGAGCGGACGATTTTTAACCGGATTCCCATAATAATCGGAATAGAAGACGCACGGGGTTCCTCTGTCCCGAAGCAGTATCATCGCATAAGCCAAAGGCTTGAACCAATCACTTACAAAGGATTCGAGGCTCTGTCCGTACTGGGTGTCGTGATTATCCACGAATGGAACCGCCCTGTCAGGACGCTCTCCAATAAGGGTATCGGTAAAGATTTCCCGCATGTCGTAGTCAGCCCCTGCCTGTGATGCATTATAGAAATGATAATGAAGCGCCACGTCAAAAAGCGACATCTCATTATCTACTGAATCCAGGTAATAAAGAAGCCTTCCGATGTCCCCGCTCCAATATTCACCAACCGCGGGAAGTTCCTCATTTCGATCCTTTCGAATATTATTCAAAATGTTCTTGTAAAATGAGAAGCTTATGTGTTTCACCGCATCAAGCCGAAGGC